>NZ_QDDL01000004.1:300000-426703 GCF_003097315.1 Pelagibaculum spongiae | reverse complement strand
CAATAATCAGGGTGAACGGGACTTCCGTATGAGCAAGGTTCAGCAGAAGATATCAGGCTGCTTCCGCTCATGGGATGGCGTGAAAGCGTATTGCAGAATCCGGAGCTATATATCGACCTGCCAAAAACATGGGGTCGGTGTTGGGGAAGCTTTGTCGTTATTATTTGCGGGTAAATGGCCGGACTTTATTCAGGAGAAATTGGATCGGTTGGTGTGACATGCTGAATGGTTACAAGCTGGCAATACTTGCATTACTCTAATGCCGGAATTAAAGAGCCAAATGAAGGGTTAGATTTCCAAGTGCTGAACTTAGGTTTTAAATTTTGAATAGCAAAACCCCCAGTCAAAAGGCTGGGGGCATGTCTCGGTGCTTTGGTAGGATCTATGGGGGTAGGGCGGCGCGACGAAGAAAATCCTCGCTATGAGTGGCCGCAGACCATCTGTATCAGTCTAATGAAACAGTTGATTTCAGCGGTTGGAAAATATGCTGACATATTGAAATTCAAGCGACGTGCCCGAGAACAATATAAGGCACAAATGCTCAGATAAACCATGCGCATTTATTGGATGATTGAGTGCCACTCACTAGCAGTCTTGGTTTCTGTGCTTAAAAACCTACGGGTTGAATCTGAAGTTCTGCTTGTGCGAAAAAACATTCTCTTTTTTTTGCGTTATATCCTAAATTCATTGGCGTTGAGATGCGTTGTTTCGACGCTAATTCCTTATGAAATAAATTTTACGGTGATGTGCGAAAGCTATGGCTGGTAGGTTTTCACCCTCCAATTAAATCAGAAACTATATTGATTTTCACTGTTAATATACCATTATCATTGTTGGTTCTGATCTGTTTTGCAAGCGTTTAGTCGTGCTGAGTAATTGGTGTACGGTGGGTAAGGCGGTAGTGCTACTGCAAGAATTGATTATGGGTCGAAAGCTTTGGTTGGCAAGGTTTTAAGTAAGTGTTTTTTAATTCACAGTTGACCAATAATAAAAGCTACTTGTCAACTGTGAAGATGCTAGTGACATAAAAATAATTAATGTTAAATGGCTTTGATATCTTAAGAATTTGGCTGGCAAGGTTTCTTGCAAGTAGACCAGTATTTAAATTTACTGGTCTACTTGAGATAAAAACTATTTGGGGTTGAAGTTCAGAAAGCTTTGGCTGGCATCGGTTTTGGCATCGGTTTTTATGCCCGCAAAGTTTGGTTTGATATCAATTATGTCTTCTTTGAAAGGTTCTTCTGGCATGGCTTCTGTAGAATGCAGAAATTCTGACCCTTCTAATGTTAAGCCCCCTTGTACAAGGACATGGCGAACCATTTGCTCCGGATTCTGATAATCTATTTGATGAACTTCACTGCTAATATAGCCACGTTTTTTTGCAGAAATAATACGTTTGGCTGTATTTTGAAATTCCTGTAATGACTTTAAACTATCGCTTTCAGATTCGTAGGAATATTTTCCAGAATCTATTTCCTTGAGGATTTCTTTGAGCTTCTCCATGGAGTACCTTTTATTATCTGATTGGTGGCTGCAGATGCTTGTGAGCACTTTCACCGAATTATCTTACGATTTTTTTCTCCATGCCCCAGCCAGACTTGGAGGTTTTTACACTTTTGTGTTCGCTAGTTGCTGTGAAATGAAAAATTACTCGGCCTTGCCACGCTCCAGAGTCTTGAATGTGGTAGCCGGTTATTTTTCCGCCGAAGTATGAGGGCATTACTTGGGCTGTATGGAGAAATATGTCACCACCAATAAGACCCTCTGCTACTTTGATTGAGACTTTCCAGAAACCGCTTTCCCAACTTTTGGATGTTTTGCATATACAGGTAAATCGCTTCTCTTTTTCTATTAGATGTATCTGCATGACAGCTTCCATTGGGGGCTAACAGCTTAATACTGCGCATGCGCGATATACCGGTAGCTCAGTATGCTGGTTGGTGCAACAACTTGAAATTCATCTTGTTTTTCTCGAGTCTGCCAACCTTGCCCGCCTGTTATCCCAAAATAACAGGTTTCTCGTTATTTCGAAACGAGGCTCGCTCAACTATTTGATTTAAAGCAAAATTGTTCGCTGCTTTTACGGCAAAATATGCATTGGCCTATAGTCGTTGAGTCAAAGCGTGCACAAAATATTGGTTCGATTTTAAATGTGCTGTCGATAGATGCAAGTGACCGCTATAGAAACGTTTGCACTAACACATCGAACCGAGCTGCCCAATCGGTCAGCCACTTCAGCAAAAAAATCCCCGGTATTACCAGGGATTGATGTTCGGATTTATTTCCCGAAAAACTAACCTATCCGCATTTAGACGCACCGCAATTCAAGCAGGTCTCACAGCCATCCATAATAATCACCGACTTGTGCATGCATTGCTTGCATAGCTGGGCATTGGGTGGAAATTGTTGGGTTTCTTCTGGCTCACTTTCTGAACTGTTCTGGCTTTCCATCTGAGCTTTTTTCTCGGCAATCAGTTTTTTCTGGTGAACATCTAAGCCAGGTTTTTGAATCATGCCGATCATGGTTAGGTGGGTTTCTAGTACGTCACCAATTTCAGCGACTAGCGAAGGCATGTATTTGCCGCCGGATTTGAAATAACCACCTTGTGGATCAAAAACAGCTTTTAGTTCTTCGACCAGAAACTTAACGTCGCCGCCTTTACGGAAAACTGCCGAGAGTACTCGAGTTAATGCCACCACCCACATGAACTGGTCCATGTTTTTTGAGTTGATAAACATTTCAAATGGACGGCGTTGCTGGTGCTCAGTGTCGTGATTGAGAATGATGTCGTTGATGGTGACATACAGTGCATGCTCAGAAAGTGGGGTTTTAATTTTATAGGTGTTGCCCACCAGCATTTCTGGTCGATCCAGTTTTTCATGCATCTGCTGGATATTTTGGTTGCTCTGCTCGGATGCTTCGCGCTCAACGCATTTACTGCAAGGGGCTGCTTCAGCTGCAGGCTGTTTTTCTTTTTTGTCGTCTTTCTTTACTTGAAAGCCAACAATTTTACTTTCTATTTTCTTAACCATCTTTTATTGCATCTCGTCAATTCGGGTTTGATTGAACAAACCCGAAAAAAATATGTAAACCATTAAATTAGAATTTACCGTAGTAGCCTTCTTTCAAGGCGTCGTACAAATTGGCCGCGGTGTGCATTTCACCGTCATATTCAATTTCTTCTTCACCGGTAGCTTCAATAATTGAGCCGTCTTCCAGCACAAACTGGTAGGTGGTGTTTTTCAAATCATCTTCGCGAACCAATACGCCTTGCAAGGTTTCCGGGTTGAAGCGGAAGGTGGTGCAGCCTTTTAAGCCTTGGTCGGCAGCGTACATGTAAATATCTTTAAACGTATCGTACTCAGTGTCGGTAGGTACGTTGATGGTTTTGGAAATCGATGAATCGACCCAATATTGAGCCGCTGCTTGAATATCAACATGCTGTTTTGGCAGTACATCGTCAGAAGAGCGGAAGTACTCAGGCAGCTTTGCTTTTTCATCTTTGCTGAAAGGCATTGCATCTGGATTAACCAAGGTGCGATACGCCAGTAATTCATAAGAAAACACATCGACCTTTTCTTTGGACTTTTTGTTTTCTTTGATTACGTTACGGCTGTAATGATGGGCAAAACTAGGCTCAATACCATTCGATACATTGTTTGCTAGCGACAATGAAATAGTGCCAGTCGGTGCAATAGATGAATGGTGGGTAAAGCGGCAGCCTAGCTGAGCAATTTGATCGACAAGTGCTGGGTCGATTTTGGCAATTTTCTGCATATAACGGCTATAGCGCGCATGTAGAATTTTACCTTCGACCTGGTCACCGGCTTTATAGCCATCTGTAACCATTTCTGGTCGTTGATTAAGCATGGCTTTAGTGACTTCAAACTGTTGGCTCATGATTGGCGCTGCGCCTTTTTCTTTGGCTAGCTCCAAGCCTGCGCGCCAACCGGCTAATGCCAATTCGCGGGCAATTTTGTCAGTAAATTCAACCGAGTCGGCTTCACCGTAAGGCATGCCGAGCATGGTGAGTGCCGAGCCAAGGCCCAAAAAACCCATGCCGTGACGACGCTTGTTTTCAATTTCGTGTCGTTGTTGCTCTAACGGTAAGCCATTAATTTCGACCACATTGTCAAGCATGCGGGTGAATACGCCGACCACTTCGCTATATTTTTCCCAGTTAAAATGGGCTCGCTCGGTGAAGGGTTCTTCAACAAAGCGGGTCAAATTAACCGAACCCAACAGGCAGCTGCCGTAAGGCGGTAAAGGTTGTTCGCCGCATGGGTTAGTGGCGCGAATGCTTTCGCAAAACCAGTTGTTGTTTTGCTCGTTAACCCGGTCAATCAGGATAAAGCCTGGCTCGGCGTAATCGTAGGTGGATTCCATAATCACATCCCACAATTCGCGTGCTTTGATAATTTTGTGTACTCGGCAGGCTACCTGACCTTTTTCATTAGTCAGATAATCTTTGGTGGTCGACCATTCGCGCCAGATAACTTTTGAATTGTTTTCCAGCTGAATGTCTTCTGAAATAATTTCCTTTTCGGTCATTGGAAACGCCAATGGCCATTCGCCGTTATTTTTTACCGCTTGAATAAAATCATCGGTGATCAACAGAGACAAGTTGAACTGGCGTAGGCGACCATCTTCACGCTTAGCGGTGATGTATTCAGCAACATCTGGATGGCCAATATCAAAAGTCGACATTTGTGCGCCACGACGGCCACCGGCAGAAGACACGGTGAAACACATCTTGTCGTAGATATCCATGAACGACAGTGGGCCAGAAGTACGCGCACCGGCACCAGATACATAGGCATCGCGTGGTCGCAAGGTCGAGAATTCATAACCAATACCGCAACCGGCTTTCAGGGTAATCCCTGCTTCGTGGTTGCGCTTGAGGATATTGTCCATTGAATCTTCAATGGTGCCAGACACGGTACAGTTAATAGTGGAGGTGGCTGGCTTGTAAGCTTGGGCACCAGCGTTGGAAATAATTCGGCCGGCAGGGATTGCACCATTTTTCAAAGCCCAGGCAAATTTTTCCTGCCACAGCTTTTGTTTTTCGGTTGTGGTTTCAACTTCAGATAATGCTTTTGCTACTCGCTGGTAGGTGTCGTCGATATCCTTATCTACGGGATTTTCTTGCTTATCTTTCAGACGGTATTTGGAATCCCAAATTGTCAGCGAAGTTTCTTGGAAAGGAATTTCCCGCGGAGTAGCGGAAACAACTTTCAACGGTTTGCTCATTATCATTCCTTGTCTGCACCAGTTGCGACTGTTCTTATAGTAAAGCACAGCATTTAGTGTGTTCCGCCATTATCAACCACAACATATGCGAAAAGATAGACTTGAAATTTTCAAAAGAAGGGTTTTTTTCAGCTAGGCTGAAGAACAATATCTGGCAGGTTAATGACTGCTATCGGGCTCAGTGCGATTACAATCTATGAGTGATTGTTTTTGCAAAGTTTGAGTGAAGCAGTTGCTTTGTCATCTTTTTTGATTGCGCTATCTTGCATTCAAATGTGCCTACTTGTCACTTTATTTCGAGCCAAAGTTATAGTGAATTTCATCATCAGGTTGAGAAGATTAGTTGCAGTTAAAATATTGGTTAACCAATGACAAACTTTTCGATCAATAGGTCAAATTCTGTTCGGTGAGAACAAAAAAGCGCCCTGAATAAAATTAGGGCGCTTAAGCTTGAATCACCTTGTTAGTTAATACTTAGCCAGTAGTTGTATCGCTAAGTTTTTTTGCGCAGTAACACACCCGATTCAACGTGATGAGTCCAAGGGAACTGATCGAACAATGCCAGGCGCTCAACAGAATGGGTTTCGCCCAAGGCCTCTAAATTGTCTTTTAAAGTTAACGGATTGCAGCTGATATAAATAATGTTCTCAAACTGACTGATCATTTGAACGGTGTCTTCATCGAGACCGGCACGGGGTGGATCAACCAGAATAGTCTGGAAGTCGTATTGATCCAGCGGGGTATCTTTTAAACGGCGAAAGGGGCGAATGCCATTCATAGCCTGGGTAAAATCTTCGCTCGACATGCGAACAAACTCTAGGTTATCCATGCCGTTAACTTCTCGGTTGTATTGCGCCGCTTTAATAGAAGTTTTGGAAATTTCGGTCGCCAGTGCCTTGCGGTATTTATCGGCCAGCGCAATACAGAAATTGCCATTGCCACAGTAGAGCTCAAGCAAATCGCCTTTGGCACCTTCGCTACAACTTCTCGCCCAACTGAGCATCTTTTCACAAATACGTGCATTAGGCTGGGTGAAACTGCTTTCAATTTGTCGATAAACCAAAGGTTTGCCGTCAACTTCTAATGTTTCATCCAAATAGTCTTGGTTAAGCAAAATTTTCTGTTTTTTGCTGCGGCCAATAATTTGAATGCCGAGTGCATCACGAATCTGCTCCGCCTGGGCTTGCCATTCTTCGGCCAGCGCTCGGTGGTAAATCAGAGTAATCAGTGCTTCGCCAGTTGATGTGGTTAAAAATTCAACCTGAAATAACTTGCGACGAATTTCCGGGAACAAGTGAATTTGTTCCAGCAATAAAGGCATCAAGCGGCGAATAGTGGCCGAGCCTTGTGGGAAGTCGGTCGTTTCAATCGGTGTTCTTCGATCTTTAGGATCGAACATGGCATAAAAGCTACGCTCGCCTTGATGCCAAAAGCGGAATTCTGCACGCATGCGGTATTCAGTCGCTGGAGAATCAAATACTTCCAGTTCTGGCATTTCCAGCTCGGAAAACAGAGCTTGAATTTGCTGAACTTTTTGTTCCAACTGATCTTGGTAATCTTGCGGGTTTTCGGATACCACAGTGCGAACCTTCGCTGCCTAAAATCGGCCGCAGATTCTAACAGGAAGTAATAGAAAAAGACCTGCCAATTATCTAGATCAGTAAGCAAAAACAAAATAGAAAAGATTAATCGTTAACCTAGCAAACGTGCAACAAAGGCTGCGATCATCTTAAGATCACAACCCATGGGATCAAGTTAGATATCGAGTAAAGCTTAGTGCTCATTCACCAAGCTCATGTACTCAGTGAAAGGGCGAGCGTGAACAAAAGGTTGGGTCAGCAAAATCCAACGATCACCGTTAATGGTAAAGGTCAGTTGACCGTCTTTCCCAGTATGAAACTCACCGGCAAAATTTAACGGTTTATGGTTTTTATCAACCATCGGCCGAGCAGTGTAATGGTCGGTATAAAACAAGCCAGAAGCTTGCTTTGGGCCGCTAATTAAATTAAACAGCGTCAGATGATTCCAATCGATCATTGGCGTTTGCTGAAAAACAGCGTAATTTTCGCCAGAATCAGCCGAGGATGATGGCATTTCGCCTGGACATAACAGTTGGGTTAGTTCTGGATTGCTATTTAACCAATGACTCATGATGATGCCCTCAAGTGACGGCCATCCGTGAGCCTAAATCCAAGTTGTTGTTGAAGCGGTTAGGCAAAGTATTAGTGGTGAAGCTGATGCTGCCAATAAGATTTTTTTTGTTAGTCATAGGTAAAACAATGGGGCGTGAAGTTTGTAAAGTGTGTTTTCGGCCTCAAGCAGTGTGCTTGTGTCAGTGGTTGCCACGGTGTGACAAGCGGATTGATAATTCCATTTCGCTACTTATACTGCAAACTCCAGCAGAGGCTCGCCACCCACTAAATACCGGTAGGTTGCTAAAACTAGGCTTATGTAATTGTGAACTGGTTGTTTCCAAAAGCTTTAACCAGTACCAGCGGCTTCAGGATAAACTGGCGAATTACCAAAATCCCTGGCTGGTGTTCCCCTCTGATGAAGCGGTGGCGGTAGGCAGTGCAGGGTTTCAACAGCAAGTGATGCCAAAGGTGCAGCCGGATTTGCTGGTTTTACTAGATGCAACCTGGCGAAAAGCTAAGGCGATGTATCTGGAATCGGATGATTTGAAAAGCTTGCCTTGTCTAAAGCTGGAACAGTTAGAACAGGGTAATTACCGAATTCGAAGTACTAAAATTGCTGATGGGTTATCGACCCTGGAAGCGGCTTGTTGTTTATTGCAGCGAATTGAGAATAACAAAAATGACTATCGACCCTTGCGAAGGGTGATGGATAAGATGATTGATATGCAAATTGATGCCATGGGTGAGCAGACCTATCGCAAGAATTATCTCGAATGAGGTTAGGTTCTAGCGTTATCGGCATCGCATAGTGATCATGAGTTAATTTTTTCAGAAGATGGGGCGGGTTTTGAGTAGTACAAATATTCCTTTGGAATTATCAGCGTGGCATGAAGATGTCGGAGGCTTTCTTTTAGGCGGTTATGAATTAAAACAACCACCTTCCGATTCGGCTCCGGTGATTTGTCTGTTTCATGGCAATGGTTTTTGCGCCTTGCCTTATTGGCCCTTTTTAAAACCGCTGGCTGAAAAATATCATTTGTGCCTATTCAATTTGGAAGGTCATGGCTCCAGTGAAACTAGAAAAGGGGGGCTGGAAAGTTGGAATGCCACGGCGCGTTCTATGGCGGCGGCTTTTCAGCGGCGCAAGCGTCATTGGGGGGATCGCCCGGTAATTGCCCTAGGGCATAGCGTTGGCGGTGTCATGTTAATGCTGATGGCACAAGAGTTGATGCGAGGCGACAAGCCATGGCCTTATCAAAAAACATTGTTGCTTGATCCGGTGATTCAACCACCCGGTATGATTTTAAGTATTCGCCTGCTAAAAAGTTTAGGCCTAATGGGGCAAACGCCGTTGGCCAAGCGCGCCAAAGCGCGTAAGTCAGAATGGGGCAATCAGCAGGAAGCGGTGAGTTATTTACGCTATCGCGGCATTTATAAAGCATGGGATGATCAGGCTTTTGACTGGTTTTTAAAAGAGGGTTTACGCCACGAAGCCGGTCAACTAAAGCTGAATTGCAGCCCACAAACCGAAGCAGCTATTTTTTCAGGTTTTCCGAAAGGCTTATGGCCAATGCTGAATAAAATGCCTGGTGAAAGCAGTGGTATTATTTACTGTAAAAAAGGCTTGCCATTTATTGCCAAGGCAATGAAAAAACTTAAAAAGGACAACCCATCGATTGAACAGAAAAGTATCGATGGTGGCCATTGCTTTATGCTGGAACAGCCGCAATCTTCTGCAAAAATGGTGGCTGATTGGCTAGAAACTGCAGTTTTATAACGATAGTTTTTTGTAAACCGACATGCATTACATCCATGTAAATCGTCGTACCGGCTCCTGCCTCCTTACGACATACATTACATCCATGTAAATCGTCGTACCGGCTCCTGCCTCCTTACGACATACATTACATCCATGTAAATAAAAAGGTGCTTTAAAAAAGCACCTTTTTATTGAGATCTAACTGGGAATATTTGCTGGCAAGTCTGCAAAAACACTAAGCATTTAAATCAGGGATCAGCTCACTTTCCAATCGCTCGATGGTATCGCGCAATAACAATTTGCGCTTCTTCATCCGCTTAACTTGCAGCTGATCAATATAAGGTGCTTCCTGCAATAGGTGAATTGCATGGTCCAAGTCACGGTGCTCAACGCGAAGCTCCTTCAACTGATATAAAGCGCTAAGCTTTCTTTCCGCTGATTCTGATTCAGGGGTTTCCACGTTTGAATCCTCCATTCATCCCTGCACAAAACAGGGAGTATGATTTGTCTCGCAGACACAATCAGCCTAATTATCGCCCAAGCTGCTGTCTTCTCCACCAAATGATTCAATTAAATCATCAATTAATGGTTTGAATTCTTTACACATCAAACAGAAGTCAGCGTCCATACGAGTTTCTGCATCTTCGCCGGCTTGGTTGTCAGATTCTTCTTGCAACAGTTCTGTAAATTTAATCTGTCGCAGACTTAAGTCCTTGTGCAAGGTCAAGGTCAGGCGATCTCGCCAGTTAACCGCTAATTGGCTGACTTCCATCCCTGAATGTAAATGGGCCAATAATTCATCAGAAGTTAATTCCTGATCTTTGACCTTCAGTATGCCACCGTCTTTTTCTGGAGCACGCATTTCGCAGGCCTGCTCAGGGGTAAATCCGGCCGGAAAGTTACTTTCTAGCAACCAGCGTGACATTTCAGCAGAAGGTGAGGTTCTGATTCTCAATGGAATTGTCGGCAAACTTCCCAAACCTTGGCGTAGCTGATGAATCACTTCTTCTGATTTAGCCGCGCTGCTGTTATCGGTAATCAGCAGGTTGTGCTCAGGCATAATCAGAATGCGAATATAGCGTGAGCGAGTGAAGGCTCTAGGTAATAAAGTGAAAGTAATCTCTTCTTTCAATTGAGTTTTTTCTTTACGGCCAACCTTGCGGTTTTCCTTATGTTCAATTTCTTGAACTTTAACGTCCAGCTCTTCTTTGACTACTGATGTTGGAAGGATTTTTTCTTCCAAACGAGATCTCAGCAGTAAATTGCCTTCGGCATAATGGCTAAGCAAAGTGGCGCTGCCTGGTAGGGCGGCGACCCATCCGCTGCGGCTGGGGTCTGTTTTGCCACATGGTTTGAAAGCCATTTCTTCAAGTTTTACTTCAAGTTCTTCTTGTGAATATGAAAAACCATCAGTCAGGCGATAAATCTGCAGATTGCGAAACCACATAAGGTTGGATATTACTCGGTCGTAAAAAACGCGATCATATCAGAAAAAACAGCTGGGCTAATCGACCGGCGCAAACTTGTCAGATGATTTTAAAAAATGCTGGGTATTGTATGCACTTGGCCAGCAGTTACTGGCAGGTTTTGCTTAGCTGCTGCTGAATCAGTTCAATCAATTGATCTAATTGTTGCCGTGCTGGCAGATGGTCTGATGATTGAGTTGATTGCTCAGAGCTTGCTGCATTTTCAATGGGCCAACCCATATTGATTCGTAAGCAATCGTGATATAGCGCCAGCGTAGTGAAACTACTGCCGGGGACAAATTCGATTCCTTTTGCTTTGGCAGTGATTGCCAGTTGGTCGGAGTTTAATCCTGGGATTTGTAACCAAAGCACCATGCCGCCAGATACGTGGCTCATCTGGGTGTTTTTAGGTAGTTTTTGCTTGAGGTATTGTTGGTAACCTGTTGCATGAGCTAATAATTGACTGCGTATTTGCCGCAAATGCTTTAAATATTGGCCGTTGCCGATTAAGTCAGCAATGGTCATTTGTGCCGGTGTGTTCACGCCATGGCTGTTTAAAATTCGCTGTTGTAGAAAGTCATTGAAAAATCGCCCGGGTAAACACCAGCCTAATCGATAACCCGCCGATAAAGTTTTTGATACGGAACTGCACCAAATAATATCGCCATGCTTATCCCAGTATTTTGCCGGTAATGGCTGGCTTGATGAATGACCCAATTCGAAATAAACATCATCTTCAATAATTGGAAACTGGTATTGATTAGCTATTTTTGCCAGCCGCTGTTTTTGTTCAACTGTCAGGGTCAACCCTTGCGGGTTTATATGAGTGGTACTAAACAGACCGGCTTGCACGGTTCCTTGTTGGATTAGTTGTTCCAACTGATCCAGATCTAAGCCTTGCGTGGTTGATGGGATTTCAACCACAGTACGATTCATCACCGAGAGTAGGTTCAATAAGCCGCTAAAGCAGGGTGAATTAATCGCCACAACATCACCGGGTTTGCTACAGACCTCCAGCGCGGTGCGAACCGCATCAAGACAACCATTACTAATCACTAGCTGGTCAGCTTGAAACGGAAAATGATAGCGCGCGAAGTGTTCAGATAACGCCTGGCGTAGCGCCAAGCTGCCCTGAATTTCTGGATACAAATGCACTTGGCTGCCTAATTGCTTCATCGCACGACGGGCGCTTTGTTGTAATTGGCGAGTTGGCATGAGTTGGGGCGCTACTAGCGACAAACTCAAAGGGCCAGGTTCGATTGCACCGGGCGAATAGGGCTGGGTGATCTGGCTGGTAAATTGCGGAAAATCCAGCGTTGCAGATTCGACCATGCTAGGCCGATCGACAAAAAAACCAGATTGCGGACGAGCGTTAATCCATTGTTGTTGCTCTAGCTGGCGATAGCAGTTCATAGCTGTGGTCATGCTGACCTGGTGCTGCAGTGCGACTTGTCTTAAAGATGGCATTCGCTGACCAGGTTTTAAGTCACCTTGCTGAATTGCATCAACAAATGTTTCCGCCAGTTGTTTGTATCGCATAGCCACTACTCATTTTGATTACCGTCATTTTTCTGTCTGACAGCATAACTGTTATCTGTTTTTAATCAAAAATTGTATCTGTTACCTCTTTGTGTTCTGGCAAATACTGGATGGGTCGGCTGTGAAGGTGTTGGCGATGCAATATGTGGTTTAGCGTGGGATCAAGAGAGGCGTTATGACATTTGAAGGGATTTTTTCATTTATAATTCAGGCGGTTGCTTGGGGTAGTGGTTTATTTGTTATCAGTAAAATTGTGCAAGTATTTTTGGCAGGATGGTTTGCGGTCGGGCTTTAAAAAATATAAATACAAATGGTTAGTGGAGGTTGCTAGTGCAATTCAAAGATCTGTTAGCAGGCATCGCCATTATGGTGATATGGGGCTTTAATTTTGCGGTGATTAAGTTGGGTGTTAACCAAATTGATCCTTTGTTGCTAACTGGCTTGAGATTTTTATTTGCGGCGATACCAGCGGTATTTTTTGTGCGGCGGCCTGATGTGTCGTGGCGATACTTGATTGGTTATGGCCTGGTATTTGGTGTCGGAGTTTGGGGCATGATGACCTGGTCGATTGAAGCGGGTATTTCTGCTGGGATGGCGGGTTTGTTATTGCAGTTTAATGTGTTACTGGGGTTGCTAGTCGGTTGGTTGCTATTAAAAGAACGGTTGAAACTACGCCAAGCAATTGGGGCGTTGGTTGCTTTGTCGGGATTATTTCTTTCGGTGCAACTTAACGATGGTTCTATCTCAGCTGCCGGAATTGTTTTGGTAGCGATTGCTGCGGTGTGCTGGACCTTAACTAGCGTGTTGGTTAAGTCGGCTAAAACACCGCATGTTTTCGCCTTTATGATTTGGGGAATGTTGTTTGCGCCGATTCCGTTATTTGCCTTATCGATTGCCAGTCATGGTTTTGATAGTTTGTTGCAACTTCCGCAGCATTTGAATGCTCCAGCGCTGTTTTCTGTACTGTTTCAAGCCTATCCAACTACCTTGTTGGGCTACTGGGTTTTTAATCGTTTACTGGTGAAATACCCACTGTCCACGGTCGCGCCATTGACTTTATTGGTGCCGGTGTTTGGTTTGATTGGCGGGGTGGTTTTTTATCAGGAAGCGATGGGCAGTCAAAAAATATTGGCTTGCGTGTTGGTCATTGGCGGTTTAGCAATTAGTCAGATCGCTTGGCAGAAGTTATTTAAAAGGCAGATGGTGCCTTAAGGTGCTGGTTTAAATAGAGGCTTAAACGAACAAATCTAGTTGACTGCCTTTGTGCTGACGGCTGTTTTTTTGATCGCCGGTGAGCTTGGCATGCTGCAGTAATCTGCGATGGGCAAGTTTATCGGCTTCTTTTGCCTGATAGGCTTTATTGCCAAGTGCGGTCTGGCGCAATAGCTGGCCGGATGCTGTTTGATTGTTGCTGATGGCGGGTTTCTGCTGAAATTGGCTGGGAACCGGTTGTTGATCGAGCCAGCTTTTCTCGCTATCAATTCGATTTCGCTGACTGCTGACCGGTTGAGTGGCTACCAGTCGTTTGGGTGCGCTGGTTCTTGGTTTTGGTGGAACGAAAGGAGGCCAGGAAAACAACATTATCAACCTCCTTTGAAGAAACAGGGGGTTATTATTGAATATTGATTTGAATCATTAAAGGTTTTTCGGGAGTTTTTCTGCGTTTGTCGTTAGATATATGCCGCTTGCATTAATTGCAATCAACGCAAGTGGCACATTTTAGATATCAAAAACAATCGATTGTAGGTTAGGTTATGGATGAGATTGTTTTGATTACAGATTGAAATAATTAATTAAATTTTGACTCGCTTGATTGTTTTCAATGCGGCAGCGCCATAAGTCGTGCCCGCTTTGCTGGTACTTTTTTTCAAAGGGCGTTAGAAAAATTTCTGGCTGAAATGTTTCAATGCTCACTTGACCGGTGGTTAATGACTGCACTGACTGGGCAAATTCTTCGATATACACCGGCCAATTGCTGCGGCACTCAATGGTGCTTCCGAGTGAAATAATATATGGCAGCACCGCATGGCCATGCCAGCGACGCGGCAAGTGCTTCTTCTTTGGCCATGGATTGGGGTAAAGCAAATAATGCTGTTCAACATCCCAATTGGCTTGTACCGCCAATCGCCAGAAATCAATTAAGTCAGCCCTGACCAGTAGCATATTTTCCGGTAGTTGCTCTTTTTCTCTTTCCAGTCGGTCGGCTGACTGGTCAACCCCCATCACAAAGTGCTCGGGATTTTGCTTAGCTAGGTTTATCGTACTCACGCCAGTGCCGCAGCCGGTATCTAAAATCAGTTTGCCGCTATGCTGTTGCCATGCTTTTTCTGCAGCAACAAAAGCATGACGATTAAAGTCTTGAAAAGGGCGAATAAAAGGGGATTGTAAATGGCGCTGAAGTTTTTCCATCAAATCCGGGTGGTTGCCGGTTTGATTACTGGTGATCTGCCTGGAACTGCCCTTAACTGTCACGGTATCTATCCAAATCTGGCTAATGAAAAACAAAAGAGGTGAATTATGAAACTGAGTGAGATGACTTGTGAAGCCTGCCAAGCTGATGCGCCGCAGCTAACCGATGAACAGCTTGCTGAAGGTTTAGCGCAGTTATCAGATTGGCGTTGTGAAACGATTGATGATGTTCAACAGCTGCACCGCAGTTTTAGCTTTGATGACTTTGCCTATGCCTTTATATTTGTTGCGCAGGTTGCAGAAATTGCTATGGAACATGATCATCACCCTCGCATTCTACTGGAATATGGGAAAGTAGAAGTGCACTGGTGGACCCATAAAATTAAAGGGCTCCACCAGAATGATCTGGTCATGGCAGCCAAAACAGATCAGTTGCTTGATGCAAATGAATAGCTATTGATCAATTTGTTCCTGATACAACAAATACAATTCCTGTAGCACGTTGGGCATTTCTTGCAATATTTGCTTGCTAAGCTTGCGGTTTTTTAACACAGCTTGCTCATCTGTTGGCTCTAAAACACCAGCGGCTAGTTGTATTGGCAGCATTAAACGGGCAATTTCTTCCTGATGGTTTTCTGGATGCCATCGATCGGGGTTATCCATGATGACTTCAAAGAAAGCAGCAGCCCATTCGCGAAGCTCACTGTCATCCGGCTCATTGCCTAGATGTAACGAGCAGGGAAGTTCTGGCTTCTCACCGCGATAAAGGGATTTTTCAATCGATTCCAACAGTTGTGCCGCAAGTAGTTCCAGTGTTGGTTCAGATGTTTCTTCACCGGATAATTGCTGGGACAAGGCATCTTTGGAAGTGGCTGTTTGATTGACAGCCAGCGCCGTTAGATAGCCATGGCTACCTAACGGAGACAATGCAGAATCTGATTCAGGTAACAGTTCTGCTAACTGGTCTTCCAGGTTGTGATAAAGGTCACAAGGTTGCATTTGATAGTTGTATGAGGACTAAAGACGCCTGTTATATCTTAATGACGGTGAATTGTCTTGGATTCAGGGCAGCTAATTTTTCAGGGAACAGAAGTTTCCAGAGACAAGGAGGCACGCTGGTTTTAATTGTTAAAGCCAGCGACAGACGATATGACCCGACAGGTTTTAGTGGTAGACGACTCTCGTTCAGCAAGGCTTATGCTACGTAAATTGCTTGAACGATGTGGCGTAGAAGTTTTACAGGCAGAATCGGGCGAGCAGGCTTTGGAATTGATGCAACATCATACGCCAGGCCTGGTGTTCATGGATCACATGATGCCCGGTATGGGTGGGCTGCAAACCACCGAAAAAATCACTCAGCAAGATCCATCGCCGATGGTGGTGATGTGCACCAGTAACGATGGTGATGAATACTTAAAACAAGCTAAAGCGCATGGTGCGGCAGATATTTTAGTTAAACCGGCGTCTTTGGCGTCTGTCAGAAGCATGCTAGCCAGATACCCGAGTGCAGTAACTCACCATGCAGCGCAAAGTGCAAACCAGCCAGTGATACAACCAATTGTAGCGACGGTCGCTTCGGAAATAGAGTCAGAAGTGGCCATGACAGATTCAGTCATCAACCCACCGAAAAAAACAGCGCAGGCATCAGCGCCTGTGCAAGCTACTTTGAATCAAGATGAACTCGATGCTCAAGTGAGAGTGTTAGTTCAGGATCGCCTAGAACATTCAATCCCATCACTGACCCAACGCATTAGCCAAAGCTTTATGCAAGTATTGCAGCATGAAATCAACCAAAGTGAGCAAGCAATTAGTAGCTCGTTGTCACAAAAGATTCCTGACAGCGACAAGCTTAAGAAAGAGCTACTGCAAATGGTTAATCAGTCAGTGAAAAAGCAGATTGCTTTGGAGTTGAATAGTTTTGATGAAAGTCTGCAGCGTCGACTAGAAACTATTGATAAACGGCTTGATGAGCCTCGTAGTTTGTCACCTAAGGCGGTTGCCGAAATACATAAGATCAGTGAGAATGCCGGGCGCAATGTTGCAGAAGATGCAGCCACTGCTGCCGGGCAGTTAGCCGGTGGTGACATTGCCAAGTCTGTCGCACAGACCGTTGTTGTCAGTCAGATGAAGTCGATCAAACATGATCTTTCATCGGAAGTTGCTTCCGGTTCGGCACAAAGCAAAATGATCGGTGCTTTTGCTTTGTTAGTCGCGTTGGGCGCGTTGGGGCTGTCGGTGTACAACCTGATCAATTAAATTTTCGAGAAGTATGAAAAAAGAAATTTGCCAACGAGCATGGCCTACGGGCCTGTTTGCTTCATTATTTGTGGCTGGGCTTATCGGCTGGTATGTCGGGCAGCAGCCTTGCTCCGATGGGTATCTTAATGACCTGACTGCATCTGAAGTTGCAAAGAAGCAAGCTGAGAAGCCGCCAGAGCCTAAAATTGCGCTGCCTGATTTTGCTTCAATGTCAGGCAAGCAGCGTAAGTCGAGCTTCTTCAATTACATTGGTTTGGCTATTGAGACTGAAAATCAACGAATTTCAGCACTTAATCAATCGATTGCTGCCTTGTCAGATAAGTCGCCTTTAACCGCAACTGAGCAAGATTTTTTGACGCGCTTGGCAAAAAAATACCGGTTGAAGTCACCAAAGAAAGGTCAGCTGACCCCCCAAGCGATAATTGATGGTTTGTTGGTTAAAGTGCAACCAGTACCAAAGTCTTTGGCGCAAGCTCAAGCCGCCAATGAATCTGCCTGGGGAACATCTCGCTTTGCTTCGCTGGGAAATAATTATTTTGGTCAGTGGTGCTTTTCACGCGGCTGTGGCCTGGTGCCAGAAAGCCGAACTGAAGGCGCTAAGCACGAAGTGGCCAAATTCAGTTCACCGCAAGAGTCGGTTGCTAGTTACATTTTGAATCTTAATCGACATGCTGGTTATCGAGATCTTCGAAAGGTACGTCAGTGCGTAAAAGAACGCGGCCAAACTGCTAATGGTTGGACGTTGGCTGGTGGCTTGGTTAGCTACTCCAGTAAAGGGTTTGAGTATATCGATATCTTGCGCGGTATGATTCGCTTTAATCGATTGGAAGCTCGCAAAATCACCGAAGCAGAAACTAACTGCTTGGCGTTATATGCACCGAAACGCCCTGAGAAAAAGCCAGAACCAGAAGCTTTACCTGAATCAGCACCGGAAGTATTAACTGAAGCCAGTCAGCAAATGGTAGAGCAAACCGGTGATCAATCTTCCCAGCAGCAAGTCGATCAGACTCCGAAAATTCCAGCTGAAGCGGGTATTGAAGGTTTGTCTGGTAACCAAGGTTTGACGAAAGCTGCTGAGACCACTGATCACTTGGCTATTCCTAAAGCGGATGATTCTAAGGTGGTTGTAGAGGGCATGGTGGCAGATAAAAGCATTGCTATTGAGCTTGAGCCGCAAGATCAACAGACGCTTGAGGCCGCGCAGTCAGAAATGCCTGTCCAGCTAGAACAAGAAGCTGAATTGTCAGAAACTGAGCTTAAGCTTGAGCTGATTGAAGGTGAATCTGAGCCATCACCCGCTAGTTAATTAGGTGTAAGGCAACAACGGCGTAATTGTTTAATGCAATTACGCCGTTTTTATTTCCAGGGAATGTATTTCATAAGGAAGCCCGGCCATCCTTTCCTCGATTACCTAATCTTCTGGCAGATCTTCTCGAACCCACGCCCAAGAGCGCCAAAAATACTTGTTCATTGAGCGATGGCGTAAAGTGCAATTGTAGCGAAAGCGGCGAATGTTAAAAGTTTGTTTGGCTTGAATCTGAAAATGATTGTCTTGTCGAATTAGCGGTATTTCACCTTGGCCGCTGCCGTAGCAATTGAGCTGGCGAGCCACATATGGGCCTTTCTCCAAATCAAAGCTTAATAAAGGTGGGTTGGCATCAGTAACTGCTTGTTGCGACAAGTTAGAAACCGCTAGCGGCATACTATTTAATTTAATTTTAAGCGTATTCAAATTGGCATAACGACCACTGGCAGGAAATCTCGGCAAAGCAGAGAAATCATCTAAAGCACTGGCTGGGCCGGAGTGCTGGGCAACTGAAATATATTCCATATCAGATAATAACGTCAAAAGTGGTTGATTAAACTCGCCATAGGGCCAAGCAAATAGTTTGGCTTTAGCCTTTTGCATTGGGATTTCGCTAGCGATTCGTTGTTCGGTCCAGCGCAGATCTTTCTCAACTCTAGCTAGCCAGTCGCGATCTGTTTCATCGGGCAGCTTGCTGGTGAGGTGGCGGTGAGCTCGAGTGTGATTGGCAATCAATGCGCCATTTTGCTGCATCAGCCTAAGCTGATCCCAGTTGAGCATGCCGCCATAACGAAGGTCGATTGGGTCAGTTGCAACAAAAATAGTAAAAGGCCAGTTACGCTGTTTAAGTAGTGGATAGGCATTTTCAAAAATTGATTCATAAGCATCATCAAAAGTAATCGCAACTGTTTTCTCTGGTAACACATGCTTGTTTTTAAGTGCAATTACCAACTCATCTAGCGGGATTATTGAGAAGTTTTCTTTTTCCAAGTAACGAAAGTGAGTTTCTAGCTGCTCAGGGGTGATGCTGGTTGTCTTGGGGGTTTTATTGCTCACATGGTGATACTGCAAAATACTGCCGAAGCTCTTGCTTGCGTCTAGTACTTTGTTCTTATTTATATTTTCTGGATTTTCTTCAGCGAAGGCGGGCAGTGCAATCAAACTGGTGCAAATTAAAATCAGCTGAACCATAGCTGGCAAGCGGCGGATAAATGAAAAAGGTCGAGCCAGAAGTCTTGATTTAATAATCATCTGAATATGAATCTATGTTATAAAAGTTCTGGAAATAGGAAAGTGCAATTGAGCATTTGTCCCAAGAATGAAAAAGAACATGAAAGGCGTCAGTGCCGTTTAATGCAAGCGGGTATTCTGACACAAAAGCTGCAAAAACAATAAGAAATGGAGGCTTGCTTGATCAAAGTTCTGGTGGCAGACGATCATGAGCTGGTCCGATGTGGGATTCGGCGTCTGATCGATGATGTAAGAGATATCAAAGTAGTAGCTGAAGCAGCTAACGGTGAAGAGGCTGTTAAGCTCGCCAGAAAGCACCGCCCTCATGTTGTGTTGCTGGATGTCCGAATGCCTGGAATGAATGGCATTGAAGCAACCAGAAAAATGATGCGTTTTGATCCTGATTTAAGAATTATTGCCATTAGCGCCAGCATCGAAGAACCCATTCCGAGTAAATTATTACAAGCCGGTGCGTCAGGTTTCTTAACCAAAGGCGCGGGCGTTGAAGAGATGGAGCGCGCGATTCGAAGCGTGTTAACCGGCAAGCGATTTTTGTCTCCAGCAGTTGCAGAAATGCTGGCTCTGAAGGTGGTTGCGCTCGATGAAGATCGACCATTTGAACACTTATCTGATCGCGAAATGCAAGTGCTGATTATGGTGACTTCAGGTGAGAAAATTCAGGATATTTCCGATCAGCTCTGTTTAAGCCCTAAAACCATTAATAGTTATCGCTATCGATTGTTCGACAAATTGGGCGTCACCAATGATGTTGAAATGACGCACTTGGCGTTAAAGCATTGTTTGGTCGATAACAAAAATTACGTTTAGCGACGACGTTAGCTATTTTTAGTAATCCAGAAACCAAGGTTTGCTCTGTATTGAGCGGACTATTGTTTGGCTTGAGCTTGTCAGCTGAGTTTTAACGGTTAAGCTTTGCCCTGAGAATTTTCTGAGGGCGAGCATTTGAAGGATCGATCGTCTCCACAGCAACCTGAGTCGGCATCATCAGATGCCGCAGCGGTAGAAACCGTTGCTGTAGAACAGCCCATGCCATTCGACTTGCAAGGTTTTGTAAAAGGCCTAACAGGGCGGCCGGGTGTTTATCGAATGATCGATGCCAACGATGTGATTATTTATGTCGGCAAGGCTTCCAATCTCAAGCGGCGGGTCTCTTCTTATTTCAATCGCAATCATGACAGCGCAAAAACCACTGCGATGGTGGCGAAAATCGTTCGAATTCAGGTTGCAGTCACCCATAGTGAAGCCGAAGCGTTAATTCTTGAGAACGACCTGATCAAGCAACATCGCCCTCGCTACAATGTTCTGTTGAAAGACGATAAAGGTTATCCTTACATTTTTCTTTCAGCACACCCATTTCCCCGGCTCGACTTTCATCGCGGCAGTCGCAAAAAAAAGGGCGAGTTTTTTGGCCCTTACCCGAATGTGGGAGCGGTGAGAGAAAACCTATCTTTATTGCAGAAGATTTTTCCGGTGCGCCAATGTTCCGATAGTTTTTATCGCAATCGCTCGCGTGCTTGCCTGCAACATGAAATTGGTCGCTGTACCGCGCCTTGTGTCGATAAGATCGCCGCAGAAGAATATCAGCAAGATGTCGATCTGGTTCGGCTGTTTTTGCAGGGAAAGAATCAGTCGGTGATTAATAAGCTGGTTGCTAAAATGGAGCTGGCTGCGGCTGAATTTGCCTATGAAAAGGCTGCCGGTCTGCGTGACCAAATTCAAGTGTTGCGTAAATTGCAGGAACAGCAGCATATCAGTGGTGGCAGTGGCGACATGGATGTTATTGCTGCAGCGACTCGTCCAGGCGGTGCTTGTGTTCATGTGCTGTTTGTTCGCAATGGGCAGTTGCAGGGTAATCGGGCTTATTTCCCCGAATGCCCGACCGACACTTCGGTTGATGAATTGTTAGAAGCTTTTATTGCCCAGTTTTATCTCAACCCAGAACATAAGCCGCCAACAGAAATTCTCTTGCCACAGGCATTGCAGCAGCAAGAAGTGCTGCAGGCATTTCTGTCAGATCAGACCGATCGTAAGGTAAGGCTTCGTGATAGTGTGCGCGGTGATCGTTCCCGTTGGCAAAAACTGTCACAAACCAATGCAGATCAGGCGCTGGATAACCGCTTAGGCCGCAAAGCCAATCAAGCGCAGCGGATGCATGCGTTAAAAGAACAGATGCATTTGCCAAAAATGCCGCGAAGAATGGAGTGCTTTGATATCAGCCACAGCCATGGTGAAGCAACGGTTGCTTCTTGTGTGGTGTTTATTGAAGGTGTGCCAGCCAAAGCAGAATATCGAAAGTTCAATATTACCGGGATTACCGGTGGTGATGACTACGCAGCAATGCGCCAAGCGATTCATCGTCGCTACTCTAGAGTAAAAGCCGGTGATGGCATTTTGCCGGACCTTCTATTAATAGATGGTGGAAAGGGGCAAATGACCCAGGCGGTTGAAGTGCTCAGTGAATTGGAATTGACCGATTTACCATTGCTCGGTGTTGCAAAAGGCGTTAGCAGAAAGCCAGGCTTGGAAGCATTATTGAGAAGTCCGATTGATATCGGAGTTAACCTGCCTTCCGACTCTCCAGCTTTGCACCTAATTCAGCATATTCGAGATGAATCGCACCGGTTTGCGATTACTAATCACAGAAAGATTCGCGATAAAAAACGCAGTCAATCAAAGCTTGAGGGTATAGAGGGAGTTGGGCCAGCCAAACGAAAAGAATTGATTGGGCGCTTTGGCAGTGTTCGCGGCATATCGGGTGCCAGCATAGAAGAGCTGGAAAAAGTATCAGGAATCAGCAATGCCCTTGCGGAGCGGATTTATCATGCACTTCATTAGCAATATTTAATCGAGAAGGGCAATTGCAACACAAACGTGACAAAAGCACATTTAATTGGTTGGGTTTTCGTTTAACAGATCAGGGAATTTACAATTTCCTGAGCTAATGCCTTAGCGGACAGATAGAAAGATGGTATAACAGAGTCAAGAAGCACTCGCATAGCCTTATGATGAACATTCCTAATATTCTGACGCTCACTCGAATTTGCCTGATCCCAGTCTTTGTAGTTTTCTTCTATCTGTCTGATGACACGGGTTGGCGCTACTACACTACCGCTATCTTTATGTTGGCGGGCTTTACTGATTGGCTCGATGGCTTTTTGGCTCGTCGCCTTAAACAAACCTCTCCATTTGGTGCATTCCTCGATCCGGTTGCTGACAAGCTAATGGTCGCGGTATCTCTTGTCTGTTTAGTGCAAGATCAAGCAACCATTTGGATGGCACTTCCTGCCGCTGTAATCATCGGACGTGAAATTGTTATTTCAGCGTTGCGACAATGGATGGCCGAAATTGGAGTGCAATCGCGAGTCGCCGTTTCTTGGATTGGCAAAGTAAAAACTTCTTTTCAGATGGGTGCCATTGCCAGCTTGATTTGTTTTTATCAACCAGGCGATACCCATGTTGCAAATATTTTCTTCTACGGCGGATACTTGGCGTTATATATTGCAGTCGTGTTAACCATTTGGTCGATGGTTGACTATTTAATCGCGGCCTGGCCGTCATTAAAACCTACTGTTAAGTAGCGCCAGCAGTTGACAGCAAAGGCTTCACACGTATAATGCGTCCCACGTTTCGCAGCCATGGCACGGCTGACTGGACATGACCCAACCCGATCTAATCGAGGCAACAGTCACTACGAAGTTTTAGCAAGATAAAAACCTCGATGTTCAGATAGAATTGCTTTATAAAGTATTTAATTATTTTATATTGCCGAAATGTAAGCGGGTATAGCTCAGCTGGTAGAGCGCGACCTTGCCAAGGTCGAGGTCACGAGTTCGAGCCTCGTTACCCGCTCCAAATTATTTTCTGTTGCATCTATTTGTAGTGTTTCAGAATAACTAACAGAATTAATTTTTTGTTAGTAGCAATAAAATTTGGCTCGATAGCAAAGAGGTTATGCAGTGGATTGCAAATCCATCTAGCCCGGTTCGATTCCGGGTCGAGCCTCCAAATTTTACGATGTACGATCCATCTGCCCGGATGGCGAAATTGGTAGACGCAAGGGATTTAAAATCCCTCGAAGGTAACTTCGTGCCGGTTCAAGTCCGGCTCTGGGCACCATATTAAATAAAAGAGACCTCTCTGAGGTCTTTTTTATTGAAAGAAAATTTAATTGCAATCACCAGTTGCCATTAAAAATAGATTGAAAAATCTGGCTCGATAGCAAAGAGGTTATGCAGTGGATTGCAAATCCATCTAGCCCGGTTCGATTCCGGGTCGAGCCTCCAGATTTTCGGATAATTAAGTTCTTTAATTAGGGTTTTTATTATTCGTTATGAGTTTTCAAGAGTGGCATTTTGAAGACTCGAAACAATGAAAATTGTTTCAAATCGCAAAACGAAGCGGGTATAGCTCAGCTGGTAGAGCGCGACCTTGCCAAGGTCGAGGTCACGAGTTCGAGCCTCGTTACCCGCTCCAATTTTAAGTGTCTAGGATTGGCATCCTAGAAGCTTGAAGTAACGAAAGTTGTTTCGAATCGCAAAAAGATGCGGGTATAGCTCAGCTGGTAGAGCGCGACCTTGCCAAGGTCGAGGTCACGAGTTCGAGCCTCGTTACCCGCTCCAAATTTTTAAGTGTTCAGGACTGGCATTCTGAAAGCTTGAAGTAATGAAAGTTGCTTCGAATCGCAAAAAGATGCGGGTATAGCTCAGCTGGTAGAGCGCGACCTTGCCAAGGTCGAGGTCACGAGTTCGAGCCTCGTTACCCGCTCCAAATTGAATGTTTGTAGTAATTAATCGTTACTTCAAATAGCACGATGCAATAGGGCAGTTAACCTGGTAGAGCGTAACCTTGCCAAGATCGAGGTCACACCATTTCCTGTAGATCAGGAGCCATGTTACCCGTTCCAAATTGAATGTTTGTAGTAATTAATCGTTACTTCAAATAGCACGACGTAATTTGAAATGATTTCAGAAAAAAGGCATCCGCCCGGATGGCGAAATTGGTAGACGCAAGGGATTTAAAATCCCTCGAAGGTAACTTCGTGCCGGTTCAAGTCCGGCTCTGGGCACCATTTTCAAGGTTGGCACCTTGGTCTAGAGCAGTGAAATATTGCTTTAGATAGTGAGAAGTAAGCGGGTATAGCTCAGCTGGTAGAGCGCGACCTTGCCAAGGTCGAGGTCACGAGTTCGAGCCTCGTTACCCGCTCCAAATTAAAAACCAAATCTTCGGATTTGGTTTTTTTTTACCTGCAGGAATATTCATTGCCTGATCATTGCCTATTCATTGCCTATTCATTGCCTGATCATTGCCAGCCAAAGCTTTTTCTATGACCAGTTAAAAATATTCAATTTCCTCAATTGCAAAGCGCTATTGATCATTGCCAGCCAAAGCTTTTTCTATGACCAGTTAAAAATATTCAATTTCCTCAATTGCAAAGCGCTAGCTAATATCAGTCAACCACTGAAATTAGCTGGAGTGGAATCAAATTATTAAGTGTTTGCTTAATAAATCGATCCAAATTCATTATGCCTGCACCACGTGCCATTCTGTTCGATCCAAAAGCTAATCCGTTCATCCATGCCTGTTCAAGATGCGTTAGGCGAGGGTGGTTGTGCGGTGAAGATCCGGCCATCGTTCCCGAGCTTCGACAAAACTACGATCACCGCCGCCAGTGGATTGTCGATCGGCTAGCCTTACTGGTGAAAGCCTTTGCGATAGAAGTAGCGGCCTATGCCATCATGAGTAATCACTATCATCTGGTGCTGTTTGTCGATGTTTCAAAAGCTCAAGAATGGACCGATGATCAGGTGCTGACTCAATATTGCAAAGTCTTTAAGGGCGAACGCTTGGTGCAGAATTACCTCGATTCTCGTAAAAGAAAAGCAATGACCTCTGCAGAAAAAAATATGGCAGTCAGTTTCGCTGATATTTACCGAGAACGACTAATGAGTATTAGCTGGTTTATGCGAGCAATTAACGAGCCGCTAGCCCGCAAAGCCAACGCTGAAGATAAATGCACCGGCCGATTTTGGGAAGGTCGCTTTAAAGCACAAGCCTTGCTGGATGAACAAGCGCTGCTAACCTGCATGGCTTATGTCGATCTTAATCCACTGCGAGCAGGTATCGCCACAACCCCAGAAGATTCCGATTACACTTCGCTACAAGCCAGAATCAATATTAAAGAAAAACGAAACCTGAAATCGAGCTACCCCAGATTAAAATCGTTGCTTGAACCAAAAATGACAAAAGCACAACAAGCAAAGTGCTTACCTTTTAAATATTCAGATTACCTAGAACTTGTTGATGCTAGCGCACGGATGGCCCGCCATGATAAAAAACACCGCATGTCGCAAGACTTACCGCCAATTTTTAATCGACTGAAATTGCGAGTAGATGCCACCGAATGGGCCAGCACCATGAGCGGTCGCGGGCTGTCGCTAATGAAACAGTTTACTTCAGCAATTGGTCGCTATAGCGATATATTGAAGTTTAAGCAGCGTGCCAGAGCGCAATACAAAGAACAAAAGAAAGGGTTAGGTCCCACCTAAAGCCATCCTGTTAATTTCCTAACGACCCATTGAATATATTTTGATGCGAGCGCTAGCTGGTAGGCATTACTACGCCAGCTATCCAATAATGTTTGCTGAAAAACCGTCGAATGAACACTGGTTTTGTCTATGCAGGCGCTTTGGTGGACATTATTTTGATGCATAATCTCCATAAGGCATTTTTTGGGGTGCAAAGAAAAAAGTTTGGCTGGCAGGGTTTTTTCTTGGCCAACTATTTAATGATATCGTTGCATTTTCACAGGGGAATACAGGGAAACAGTGGCACTTTTTGCCTAGTGTAAATACGACGCCAGAGAAAATCCTTAAGCATATTCAAGAACAGATGTTAGATCCCCAAAATAGTAGAAAATTATACAGATTAATGAATGGCGGGGATGAATTGACTGACCCTGACCTTTGGGAAGATCAAGTAGATGATATTATTTTTGAAATGTCAGAGAATAAATTTATCATCGTTAATGAATTAAAGTCGTTGGTGGGAAGCTGATGAAGGTATTTTTCGTAAAAAACGCAAGCTTATCAGGCATGTCTCATGACTGCGTATTTCTCTCTTTGGCAGGTGGTGGAGGGGGGATTGTAAGTGATAGAATAAAATGTTTAATTTATAACGATAGAAAATATCTCGGTAGCTTTTTATATGACGATACTGACTTCCTTTGCTGCTCTGGGAATCTTGGTGAGTACTGTGCAGAAGATGAGTGCAGTAATATAAATTATTCTTTGAAAGAGTTGCCAACAGCATTAGCTAAAGCATTCTTAAGCTGGCAGGACCGGTCTGATTTAAACGGCCTGTTTTATCGCGACTCAGGAAAGGTTTCCTATATAAGCTTTTCTGATTATTGTGTTTTTAAATCTGATGTTAAGAGTGGCTTGCATAGTACTCAAGTTCATGACTTTTATATTAAACTCGATAGAGTTAATAAGAGTTTGTCTTCGTATGGCCGTGATTTGAAGAAGCTTTGGGAACAAAGACTGGATATTAAGTACTTTTTTATTAGTGCTGAACGCTTTTTAGCTGCTTCTTTTGCTGAGAGTTCGTTTATAGCTATGCTGGGGCACCGTTCTTCACAAAAAATTTTTCATTTGAACCAACTTGGTAAACCGACTCAGTTGAATGTTTTCAGTAATTCTGAAATTGCGAGCTTCGCACTAAAAGATGGTCAGCAAAACTGGTCACATATTACCAAGTACACCATTGATGGTTGGCAGCTGCTTGAAGAGCAAGTGTTTTTAGCAACCAGCAATGGTGTTGAAGTACTGGATGCTCACTCAGGCAAGGAGTTACGCCAGATAGATTTTGGTTGGGATAACCATTACTGGCAGGCTGATGGGGCAGGTCTTTATGTATCTGAACAGTACGTTATTTATGGGCATTCCTTTCAGAAAAAATTGCTAATTCTCGATCGTTTTGATCTGTCGCTGATTCGTGATGTCGAGTTACCGGAACACTGGTTTCCGCAAGCACGTTTTAAGCCATTTTATCACCAGCACAGCAACAAGTTATATCTGAATTTAAAAACCGATCAACTGGTTGCTGAGAACCAGGTATTATTGGAAATTGACCTAGCAGATATTCATGCGCCAGTGGTATTTGAAAACGAACCTGAATTTGAGATTTGCCAAATCCCTTCATCGGAAAATTCACAATGGCATAGTATCGAAATTAATTGCAGCGACCCCGCTTACGATGATGATTTTGATACCGTATTACGTTTTGCAGACCGGCACTGCCGTGATCAGGCGTATATCCATGCAACTTGTACGCTAACCAAACATTTCAGTCGCCACAAAGACAGCGTGGATGAAAAATTCGATGGTAAAGTTTACTTTAACTACCAAGGAAAGCAAAAAGATACTGACCTGGTTCAGCAAAGATTGGTAATGATGGAAAAGCGTTTTTCCCGCTGGGTCGAAGATGAAGAAGCTTCATCAATAAATGGTTATTGCCAACTGATCACCAACTGCCAACATTAGTGAATGGCTCTTCATATTCTCAATATGACCAGTGTTCACAGCGCCTGGTTGCGGTCAGACTTTTGAAAATTAAACCAGATCTGTTTTGCCTTTCCTTTGACAAGCTGGGCATCGACCCAGCCAAAACTTCGGCTATCCAAACTGTTATTTCTATTATCGCCTAGCAGGTAAAGCTGCTGGGTTGATGCTTTTTTAGAATTATTTTCAGCAGATTGATTGTTAGCAAGCTACCTAAAAACAGCCACAAGCTTTTCGGCACTAAAATCCAGCGCTGAAAGCTGCGCAGTAACGCCCAAATAAATAACACTAACCAAAACATTGTTTATGTTAAAAAAGTCCAAAAAAGCCCCGATTTTTCGGAGCTTTTTAATTGTTCAGATTCTGAAAATACAGCTTAACAAGCAATCTGTTGTGGTTGCTCGTCAAATTTTAGCAAATGCTGCTTCACTTCTTTTGAAGTAAATGCCGATTCAACGCTATTGCGATAGATCTTGAAGTAATCTTCGCGGGATAATTCAAACTGCTGCATGACCTTGGTAACTTCTTCGGTCATGGTGGTGTTTGAAACCGTGCGGTTATCGGTATTAATTGTTACCGGCAGATGGTCGAGGTAAAAATGCTTCAGCGGATGGTTGGCCAGGTCTGTTACGGCCTTGGTTTGCATATTGCTGCTTGGGCAGGCTTCCAGACCAACATGGTTTTGTTTGACCAGCTGATAGGCCTTAGCATGACCGGTAATATGAATACCGTGGCCAACCCGTTCAGCACCCAGCAATTGAATAGCGTCGAATACGTTTTGCCCAACACCTTGCTCACCTGCATGAATCGTCACCTTGAAACCTTTTTCCAATGCGTATTGGGCATAAGGAATAAACTCATAGCAAAAACCGGCTAGCTCACTGCCAGCCAGGTCAAACGCAACAACACCTTTATTGAGGTATTGAGCGCCGGCATCGATAACTTCGTTAATCCGGTCTTTGGGCATGTGGCGCAGAAGCGATAAAATAATGCCGCCGTGAATGTCGTACTGTTGTTCAGCGCGTTTCATTCCTTTTACTACGCTGCCGATAATCTGATCCAGGTTTAGCCCTTGTTCCAGGTGGAGCAGTGGGCCAAAGCGAACTTCCAGATACTTGACGTTTTCCTGAGCGGCATCTTCAAACACTTCAAATGTAATGCGTTCTATTGCCTCTGCAGTTTGCATAACAGCAACCGGCAAAGCGAAGCGTTGTAAGTACTCATCAAGATTGGTGCAGGTTTCTGGTGCGATTAAATGAGATTTAATCTGCTGGGGATTATCAGTAGGTAGAGAAATATTTTGTTGTTGCGCCAGATCAATAATAGTTTGTGGGCGAATACTGCCATCGATGTGGCAATGGAGATCTATTTTAGGCAAGTCAAAATAATTCATGTGTCTCTACTTATGTTGTATGAAACGGCTGCGCTAATATCATGTGTCGATAGCGCGCAAGCAACGGTTACATAGTTCATAATCAAGCGTTTACGGTGCTTGGTAGAAACTCCCAAACCATATTTTTGGGATTATATGAAGCAATCTAATATAAGGCATCTAATAGTCAATACCGATCCTAACAGCCAAACAAACGACTGGCAAACTCACAAAAGTGAGGTTAATTTGGGGGGTGTAGTTTAAATATTTTTAATTCTTATTTTTCTGAATTTTTATCTTTAATTTCCGGTTTTTTATGTTTGGTGGCAGACAAGAACAGAGCTGATTTGTGCTCTGTTCTTGTTATTGATTTATAGAATGTTTTTGGCTATCAAATTTTGCTCTATTGTTTTGCTGTTTAATGAATACAGCTGATCCAGTAATTCCATTTGCAAGCTACCTGGTCCTTTGGCATTTTTTGCTGCCAATTGTCCGGCGATCCCCATTACCGCTGCTGCACAAAGTCCGGGCTGTTGGCTGGTTGCAGCGAAAGCGCCGGTTAATGCCGATAAACTACAACCTATGCCGGTGACTTTTGGCATTAATGGGTCACCATTATTTAGCTGATATTGTCGGTTGTTTTTGCCAATAACGAAATCAGTTTCACCTGAGATAACTACTTCAGCATTGAAATAGTTCGCCAATGCTTGGCCATATTGCAGGGCACTGTGGCTGGAGTCTGTGGCATCGACCCCTTTTGAAATGCCTTTTACCGAAGCTGCTGCATTCGCTGGTGTTAATTCAGCGGTATTGGCCAGTGCGATAATTTCTGAAGCATTACCTCGAATAATCAGTCGATTACCACGAGCGGCAATCGTGGCAATTTCTAGTGCTGACTGGTTACGAAAATTGCTGGCACCAACTCCGACCGGGTCGAGTACGATAGGTTTATCGGCGCTCACGGCAAATTGCGCGGCAGTCTTCATTCGATCAACCCAAGTTTCATCCAATGTACCTATGTTAATTACCAGCGAGCCACAAATACGCACCATTTCAGCTAGTTCGCAACGGCTGTGCGCCATAATCGGTGATGCGCCAATCGCTAGTAGTGCATTGGCGCTGTTATTCATCACGACATAGTTGGTTAAATTTAAAACCAAAGGCGCCTGCTGCCGCAGTTGGAGTAAATTATCGGCAATTTGTTGTGCCAGCGATTTATTGGTTGTAGTCATCATTACTCCAAATTATTGTTGGTTGAGCCCTTGCTGCCAAAATGCTATTTCCATTCGAGTTGCGGTTTTAAAGGCATCTGCCAGTTGGTTGAATCTCTGACTATCAATAGAAACTTCGCTGATTAATTGATCGAGAAAATCAGCTTGCTGCTGGGCCACCTTTTGATAATCTTCGCCAGCGTAGATATCGATCCAGCTCTGATAAGGATTATTAATGGTTTGAATTTTGGATAGATTTTGGCCGATGTGAGCATAGCCAATCGCACATGGTACGAGTGCGGCGTATAGATCTGCCAGTTCGCCTTGCATGCCTTTATCTAGTACATAGCGGGTGTAGGCTACGGTGGCGACATCTTCGTCTAGTGCTTCTAGGTCTGCTTCGTTCAAGCCCCAATCTTTACAGTAATCAATATGTAAGCTGATTTCTTCCAGCACAAGAGATGTTACACCCGGTAGGCTTTTACGCATTAAATCCAGCGTTGGCGATTTGTAAACTGCTAGCGCATAGGCACGGGCGTAATGTTTTAAAAACAGATAATCCTGCTGTAAGTAATGTTTAAAGCAAGCCATCGATAAACTGCCGTCGGCCAGTTTTTTTACAAAATCATGTTCGATATATTGTTGCCAATCTGTTTTGCAATATTCGATTAAATCCTGGTATGTCGCTTTGCGTGTCATGCTTATATTTCCTTTTACGACAATAATTACGGGATTAAATACAATAATTTAGCATTTAATGGCGCTTTAATTACGCCCTTTTTCTGCATGAAATCAGCAAAGGTTTGATAGCGCTGTGGATCAATAGCACTAGGGCGCAATGCAAAGCGCGGCAGGGTATCGATCCAAGCGCGGCGGTTCAGCTCACTATCTAAAGTATCTGGTTTATAAGCTTTAAATTCTTGCCAGGCTTGTTGCGGATGATTGACGATATATTGGCTGGCTAATTCCAGTGCCCGATTGAATTTAGCTAGCATGGCTAAGTCAGCTGTTTTGCTATTGGCGACAAATATTAGTTCATCGTATGGTGGTACGCCGTGCTCTTCGAGGAAAAACGCTTTGGCTTTAGCACCTTCTATATCAAGCTGATTTAATTCAAAATTTCGATAACCACCAAAGATAGCATCGACTTTTCCTGACATTAACGATGCCGATAACGCCCATCCCACATTAACCAGTTTTACATCATCAAAGCTAATACCTGCGGTTTCTAACATGGTACCTAGGGTGGCTTTTTCGTATCCACCCAGCGAAGTGCCGATGGTTTTTCCCTTAAGGCTAGCGAGGGAGTCTAGTCCTTTGCCTTGCAGTACCGTTAGGGTATTTAATGGCGTAGCAATTAGAGTTGCGCTACGCACTAGCGGCAAGCCTTCGGCAACATCCATGGTTAATTGAGGCTGATAAGTTACTGCAATATCGACCTTTCCTGCTGCGACCAGTTTGGGCGGCAAGCTAGGGTCTGCGGGCTCTTGAATCGTGACGTTTAAACCTTGGTCGGCAAATAAATTGCGTTGTTGCGCGATAATAATCGGGCCATGATCGGGGTTAACAAACCAGTCCAACATTAAACTGACATCTTGTTTGGCAAAGGCGCTGGTGTTTATCATTAGTAGTGCCAGCAGTAGTATTTTTTTCATTATAACTATTCCTAAGGTTTTGCTTTTTATTAAAATTGGCAGGTTAGAAAAAACAGGCGGCCATTAATTTTCTGGCTGCCAGGGAATCATTTTTTTGAGTAGATAATCGCTGAGGTAATACAAGCTAACGGCCATGCTGGCTAGCACCAGTAATGCAGCAAACAGTTCGGTTATTTGCATTCGGGCATTGGCTTGTATCATTAAATAACCGAGGCCCTCGCTGGAGCCAACCCACTCACCCACTACCGCCCCAATGGGCGCAATTACCACTGCGATACGAATGCCAGAAGCTAGAGAAGGCAAGGCTGCCGGTAGGCGAATATGTAGCAATTGTTTTAATTGACTGGCTTGCATGGTTTGGGCGAGGTCGAGAAAACCCTGGGGAGTTTGGCGCAAGCCGTCATAGCAGCAGGTAGCGATTGGGAAAAAGATGATAATTGCCGACATCACTACCTTGGAGGCAATGCCGTAGCCCAGCCACAACATTAATAAAGGTGCGATAGCAAATACCGGCACCGCTTGAGAGGCAATTAATAAAGGCAATAACCAGCGACGTAGCGAGCTAAATAAATGCAGTTGCAATGCTAATAACCCACCACTAAAAATCCCCAGCATTAAGCCTAAAATAATTTCAGTTAAGGTCACCCAACCATGGTTTAGAAATAACTGTGGTTTTTGCCAGAGCAGCTGAATTACCTTCACCGGTTGTGGCAGTAAATAACCTGGAACTTCAAAATAGATCACTGCGCCTTGCCAGAAGGCACCTAGCATCAATAGGCTGGTAAGGCCTCGTATCAACATGGAATCAAATAATTTATCCATGCCATACCTCTGATTTTTCGTGCTGATCTGTAAGGTCAGGTGTTGCCCGATTTTGCGTTAGCAAATGCAAAAGTTGTTGTTGGCTGATGGCTAACTCGGCATTTAGTGGCCTCGGGGGGGAGGGTTGTTGGAAGCGATAAAGATTCAATGTTGCCGTTTTTCATCAGCAATAATTGATCGGCTAACCGTAATGCTTCTTGTGGATCATGGGTGATTAATAAAACGGTACGGTCTTTTAATAATTCAGCGCTAATGTTTTGTAGCTGGAAGCGAGTAGGGGCATCTAGCGCAGAAAATGGTTCATCCATTAACACCACTGAAGCCGGTCGTATCAAGGTTCTTGCAAGGGCTGCTCGTTGACGCATGCCGCCAGATAGTTGTGCTGGAAATTTCTCCAAATGATCAATTAAACCGACTTGTTCTAATATTTGTTTGGCTTTTTTTAGTAACTGTTTTTTGTCAGATGATTTCCCGGATAGTTTCTGATGTAAACAGACATTGTCTAACAAGTTCAGCCAGGGCAGTAATAAATCTTGTTGGGCCATATAGCTAAGCCGGCCAGCCAAGGGTTGTTGGTCACTGGTGAGTAGCTGGCCAGAGTATTGGCAATTTTTGGGTAATAAACCGGCAATCCAACGTAATAGACTGGTTTTGCCACAGCCGCTAGCACCGAGTAAACAGCTCCATTTTGCCGCAGGAAAAGTAATATTTAGGTTTTCAAATACAGCGGGTTGCTCTGGATTGAACTTCAATCCAAGTCCTACCAGTTGCAGCCCAACGGCTGGCGTAATTTCGCTGAGCATGGCCTATAAATCCAGTTGTTTTATTGCGACTGAAGAAAGATCCAATGGAAGTTGTTTTTGGTTATGCTGCTGATAAAAATGATGAACTGGGCCATGTCCTTGGCCAATGTGTAATTGATCGGCATGAGCTAAAGCACCGGTTAGCCAGGCTTTAGCTGAGTGAACGGCTTGTTGTAGGAGTTGCCCCTGAGCGATGAATGATGCAATTGCAGCAGATAGCGAACAGCCCGTGCCATGGGTATTTTCGGTTTCAATTCTAGGGCTTGATAACTGAATGATTTTTTGATTGATAATTAACAAATCATTACTGGTGCTATCTGATTGTAGATGGCCGCCTTTTAATAGAATAGCTTGGGCGTCGAGCTGACGTAGTTGATTGATTAAGTTCAACATTTGTTGTTGGTTTTGTGGCACAGCTTGGTCGGTGAGCGCTGCGGCTTCGGGTAAATTTGGCGTAATAATACTCGCCAGAGGAACCAGTCGTTGTTTTAAGTTATGAATTGCCGATTGTTCGAGCAATAAATCGCCGCTGGTTGCGACCATTACTGGATCGAGCACTATTGGGATTGTGGGGTACTGCTCTAAAAAACTGGCAATAGTCTGAATGATTTTCGCTTCAGCCAACATGCCAATTTTTATTGCCTGAATATTTAAATCATCGAAGACCGCGGTGAGTTGTTGCTGAATGAAATCAGCAGAGATAGGAAGTATTCCCTTAACCGCTAAGGTATTTTGTGCCGTTAGTGCAGTAATTACCGAGCAGGCATAGCTGCCAGTTGCAGAGATCGCTTTGATATCAGCCTGAATACCTGCACCGCCGCCGCTATCTGAACCGGCAATTGTCAAGATGATCGGCGTTTTATGTTCGGTTTTTTTTGATTGGTCGGGTGTCGGGTGTCGCGAGGTGGTTGGCTGAATCATGGAACTTCCTTTGCTTTATTGGCTAATAAGGCAAAGGGACTGGCGAGGTATTTGAAATGGAGCGACGCTTGTAGAGGCTGGTACGCTAGACCCTGTAAGCTATTTGAGCATATTCAAATAGATCTCTGCTAGTTCCCTACGCCAGTATTAACCGGATCAGGTTCTACGGGTCTCAGCATCTTTTTGCTGATCTCAGCCTTACGGCCCCCCGACTAACTTCAGCGCTATGCTATTTCGTGGAGTCAAAAGCTGTCAATGGAAGTTTTCAACAAAGGATTGAAGGTCGTTGACCGTTATTCACCGGAGAGCAATTTCGTGAGTTTCATTTTTAGTTACGACTACTTAGATAGTTGAGTTTTTAAGTGATTAGTTGGCATTAGCTTTGGGTAGTTGTTGCCAGTTGGTTGTATAAGCTGGCGAACAGAAGTCTCGTTTCATCGCCCATTTAGGCTGCAAACTTTCTGCTGCTAATTTTAAGCTGCCGCGGCCAAAGCGCTGGTTAATTTCATCAAGGGTTTTCATCAATTGCTGGCTGTTGTGCATTCGATAGTCTGCCGAGGTTTCTAATAATTGCAGTTGGTTTTTACTTGCCGGGTCTATATCAGACAACCAGACGCTGGCTTTTTGATATTGATAGCCAGGTGCAAACAACTCATGAATTAATGCTTGTGCGTGTTCGGATAAAATCCGGCTGTCATTAATTGGTTTATTTAAACGAATAGATTTGGCTGCAGTGTAAGGTTTATCGCAGTTTTTCCCAGTAGTTAAATGCACCCCTATCTCGCCACAGCAGCTGTTTTGTTGTCGCAATTTTTCTGCAGCGCGACAGGTATATTGGGTGATCGCTTGTTGTAAATCAGCCAGCTCCGTTAATCGTTTGCAAAAAGAGCGAGAACTGATGATTTGTTTGCGTGATTCAATCTGTGGCTCCATCTCTAGACAGGCTTGCCCTTGTAATTCCCGCACTGTTTTTTCTAAAGTGACAGAGAATTTTTTCCGAATCCATAAATGATCGGCGTTCGCCAGGTCAGCAACGGATTCAAAGCCATAGCCTTGCAGTTTTTCTCGTAATCGATGACCAATCCCCCACACCTCGCCAATCGGTAATTGCGGCAGCCAAAGGTTCCTTTGATGTTGTGTAAGTAAACTGGCACAGCCACTTTGACTGTGGCGTTTGGCGATATGATTTGCCAGTTTGGCTAGCGTTTTGCTAGAACCGAAGCCAACGCCCACCGGCATTTTTAATTGCTTAATTAATTGCTGACGTATTTGTCGGCTTAATGAGTAAGGGTCGGCTGGTGGCTGGTTAAAATAAAGGAAGCTTTCATCGATGCTGTAACACTCGATGGCATCACCCCAGCTGAGTAAAATTTGCTGTACTCGTTGAGAAATATCACCGTATAAAGTGTAGTTAGATGAAAAAACAGCCACTTTTTTCTGGCGAAGGTCGTTTTTTATTTGGAAGTATGGGCTGCCCATTGAAATGGAAAGCAATTTAGCTTCTTCGCTGCGCGCAATAATGCAGCCATCATTATTGGAAAGCACCACAATTGGTTTTTTGTCTAGGTCCGGGCGAAATAATCGCTCGCAAGAAGCATAGAAATTATTGCAATCGACTAAAGCGAAGCAGTGAGTCATAAAGGTGTGTTTTGGTGAGCTTATGCGTTTGCTAGCTGGCAGCTAGGACGTAAAGAGTGAATTACTGACGTAACAACACCCCAAATTTGTTCGATCTGTTCTGGATTGCAAGGAATGGCTGGATAACTGTCACAAGTTGACCGAAGTTGCGGCTGTTTTTTGTGATAGCAAAGCTGTTTAACCAACAAACTACCATTAATTTCTGCGATTACGACATCACCTTGCTGGGCGGTGAGCGATCGGTCAACCAACAACAAGTCTTGATCAAAAATACCAACACCTTGCATCGAGTGGCCATCGGCCTGCATAAAAAAACTACTAGAAGGATGCTGAATAAGGTGTTGTGACAAATCCAGAGTGCGCTCTTGGTAGTCTGCAGCAGGGGAGGGAAAACCAGCACTGGCAAAGCCAAGTAGTGGTAATTGTAATGAGCTGGGCAGAGATTGTTGCATAGTATTGGCTCTCTTCTCGGTACTTTTGGCGTTGATTTTTATGATTGCTGGCGATGCTTTTTTGAAAAGACAATCAAACAAATTTAACTGTATGTACGAACAGTATTGCGAAGATTCATAGCCGGCGCAAGTTTTTTGAAATGATTGAAAGTGGTGGTTTAGTCACAACGTTGCGGAAAATCGGCAAGTTATCAACTATGCTGGCTGTAGCTAGTTTGAAACGTGAAATGTGAAACGAAATTGCCCGAAACAGGGAGAGGTTTATGAGCAATCCTAGTGTAAAAGTTAGCAACCAATCGTCTGGTGATATTTATTTAAATGGTGATCCTAATTGGGATGATCAAAAACTACTGGTTAATGGTCAACCAATTGTGCCTAGTGGCGAGAAGGTTAGCAAAGGTGTCGAAGTAGTTGTGAGTGTAGAGTGGGGCGGTAATCGTTCTGCTCATATGATAGGTATGATTATTTCAGATAGTTCTAATTATGACGATGGTGCTGCTTATCAAATGACTTTTGGTGAAGATCCTGAGATGGGCTATATGACGCGCACCGAAACTTATGATTGGGGTGATCCGAGTATTACATATCGTATGAAAGATCGACATCCTTGGGAAATGACTATGGAATTTAAGGACAAAGAAAAAGTAGTTGTTGAATAAGTTAACCAATGATTTCTGTAAAAACGCCAATAATTCATGTTGTTGGCGTTTTTTTTATGGTTTCTTATAGCCAAGCAATCAAGCTGTTTGGCGATGATAATTTTCTGTAACAACTTAACTATTGTCGTAGCTCTTCATTTCATTCAATGTGGTTTTGTAGAAAATAACCAATTTATTCTTAAAAATAGCCCGAACTAAAGGGGGGTGTATTGTTCGAAAAAGAGGGTTGATCCGTATCACTGTCATTCTTGGTTAGCTCTGTGATTATTTGTGGCAGAGTGAAGTTGATTAAATCAGAAGATCTATAAACGTGCTAGCTAGAGGCGCAAGGTAAAATTTAATGGCGATGGTTTTTTGTCAACCTAGTCATTTCGACTTTGATTGGCTTGAAATCTATCTAATTATAGCAATGGTTTGCTTTGCAATAGGTGGTTTGTCACTAGAACCGATGCAAGCTGGCTTGGCTTTGTGCTGGGATCTGTAGTGGCATTGCTGGCCAGTTTGTGTTTTTTGGATTGAAATAATGGCTGGGCTGATGGTGGTTTTTAGCAATTATATGCCAATAATAATCTGAAGTTTGAGCTTGACAGTTTCACTGTGAGTTTTTAGTTTTGTTAAAAACCAATTTAAGGGGACCTGACATGATCGATGGCATGGATGCGTTGCTTTACAATCAGGTAGTCGGTGTTTCAACGGCTTTGGCAATAGCAGCCGATGGCAATGATACTTACGCAACTTGGGGGCAATACCATTTGCTTGATGATATATGCCAGCAAAATCAAGGGACTGATCTTGACCACCCAATGCAGTGGGAGTTGCTGGCTGATTTCACTCCCAATGTTAAGAACGCTATCTTGCTTTATGAAAAGGCGATGGCGCTAGCCGAACAAACCCAGTTATTTGATTACTGTGCTTCCATCAAGCTGGCGTTGGCAGAATGCTACCGTGTTCAGGGTAAGTCTCAATTGGCATTTCGCCATGCACAATTTGCCGATAAGTATGCGAAAGATTTATCTGATTTAGAATTGCGTCAGCAAATTAGTCAGTTATTGCTAGAGCTGGCGGAATAGCGGTAAGACACAGTATAAACTAATGATTATAAATTAAGCCGCTGCAAACATTGTTTGCAGCGGCTTTTCTATGTGTTTTTGTGAATGATTTTCTGTTGCTTGAGCTGTAAAAATTAAGACAGTTTTTCTAATAATTTCTGCAGTTGCTGCTTTTCAGCTTTGATTTCGGCAAGTGACGGTTCGAGTATTTCCAGTCGAGCAAGTGCTGAGCTGAGCTGGTGCTGGCTGCTGACCAATTGTTGTTGGGTGTTTCGTAGCTGCTCAGTTTGCTGCTGTATTTGTTGTTGGGCCGATTGAGCTGCAGTATCAGCGGTACTTTGCTGTTGGTTTAGCTGCTGGTTGGTTTGCTGTAATTGCTGGGATAGTTGCTGTTGTTCAGCTTGTAACTGTTGCTGCTGCGATTGGTGTTGTTGATTGGCATGATCAAATTGTTGCTGTAGTTCTAATAATGATTGCTGGCTTTGGTTGATTTTCTCATGCCATTGTACGGTTCTCGATTCGAAATCTTTCTGCTGTAATTCGTTAGTTTTTTGCTGCTGTTGCAGTGATTTTTCCAGTGATTGTCGTGCTGCTTCTAATTTTTCCAGTTTTTGCTGTTGTTGTTTCTTTTCTTGTCTTGTTTGGTCTAGTTGAGTCAGCAGTCGATCTTCTTGCTGCTGGCCGCGTTGTTTTTCTTCTTCGAATGCTTTTTGAGATTGCTGCAACTGTTGTTGGTAGTCGGCTTGCTGCTGTTGGTTTTGCTGATGCAGCGTTTCTACTTGCAGCTGGGTATTTTCTAAGTGCGTTTTCAGTTGCTGATTTTGCTCAGCTGAAATTTTCAATGACTGTTCAGTGCGAAGTACTGCGTCTCTATGTTGCTGAAGTTGTTCTTCCATTTGTGAGTGCTGGGTTTGTAGTTGGCTAATCTGCTGCTGTTTTTGTAGCTGGGCTAATTCTAGCTCGGCGATTTGTTGGTTTTCTTTATCGCTTGCCATGTCGCAAGCCTTCTCCCAAAGCCGTTGCATTTCCACTGCTAGCTCTTGTGGCAGCGTCGGTGCGACCGGCCCTTGCAAACGATTACCTAAATGTTGCCAATATTCAATCAGATAGCGGCTAACGTCAGTATCTGACCCGCCAGCACTCACTCTGACCGATCTCACGGTAGGCCTTTCCCCAACTTGAAGCAGTGCATCTGCAGCATTGAAAACCTGGATTTTTCGAGTCTGGGACATGGTTGACGCCTCAAAGGAGTTATTTGAATATCTAAAGCACTATTTGCTACAAAATAATAACAAATATTACTTACACTGTATATTATTTCTGATTACAGGTATAATCGGAAATAATATAAGGAAGTGTGAGATTTCGTATGACCAAGCAGCCGCTAGAAGCAATAAGTCACTCAGAGGCCAGCCAAGCAGCGGCGTCACCAACAAGTGATTCGGATATCAGTCCGCCTTCTGCTGTGGGGGCTGCAGCGGATAAATCGCTAGGTGATGCGGCAGCTTGTTTATCTCAAGCAATTGAAAATAAGAAAGATAATTGCGTTGAAAAAGAAAGTGCTCCGGAGGATTTTGACAGGCAAACAGCACTGTCAAGACGAGATGGTTTGGCTGGTAGCGAGTTACAGCAGAATAATCGACTCGCTTCGATAGACATGCCAGCTGTGCGGCCGCGGTTAACTGACGTTGCCAATGACTGGCAGGCGTTGTCGTTATTTTTGGAACGCTTTTCTGATTCGCCATGCACCTTACGAAATTACCGCAAAGAAGCTTATCGGCTATTGCTATGGCTGGAATCTCAGGGCAAGCAATTGGTAGAAATGCGTTATGAAGATGCATTGGCCTATCGAAATTTTCTGGCTAACCCGCAACCAGCTGCAAAATGGTTGGGTTGTCGCCATCGAATGCAAAAAGCCGATGGCTCGATCAATCCGAAATGGAAACCATTTGCTACGCCTTTATCTCAAGCTAGCGTTCGAACGGCGCTGCGCGGATTAAATGCTTGGTTAGTATTCTTAGTGGATGTTGGGTATTTGCCAGGCAATCCGTTGGGGCTTTTGCCAAGAGGCCGCACCAAAGAATCAGCAATTGATCGTCAGTCTCGCCAGCATCGAGTGCTAACAGAAAGTCATTGGCAGGCAATTTACCAAGTGCTAGAACCGAAAAGTGAAGATCGGCCGAAACAACTAAAACAAAAAGCTCGTTGGCGCTGGCTTATTTCATTGTTTTATTTAACCGGACTTCGTGTCTCAGAAGTGATTGGCCATCATATGGGAGATATTCGATTATCTAAGTCGGGGTGGCAGATGCATGTTGTCGGCAAGGGAAATAAACCCGCATGGATTGCGATTAATTCCGATTTACAAAATGCATTGGTGGAGTATCGGGCATTTTTATCATCGATTAGCCCGCAGCTTCGCTTGTCGCCGATGCCTTTCGCCGGTGAAATGACGGCCTTGGCATTGTCATTAGATGGCAATAGACCATTGGATAGCGAACGAGCAGTGGCCGGGGTGATGAAAAAACTATTTCAATTGGCTGCCGACCAATTGCGCCAGCAATCATCAGACCAAGCTTGGCAGGCAGAGCAATTAGCATCGGCAAGTTGCCACTGGCTAAGGCATAGTTTTACGACTGATTTGCTGGATGCTGGTGTGCCATTGCAAGATGCTGCAGTAGCGGCCCGACACAGTGATGTGCGAACCACTATGTTGTATGACCACAGTCAGGATGAGCAGCGACACCAGCAGTTAAATCGATTAAAAATGCCGAATAAATAAGTAGATAATGATTTTCATCGGGGAGACAGTTGATTTGGTGGCGGCCAACGACTAGTTGGGTTTGGCGCTTTTGGAAATGGCAGGTTAGTGAATAGCAAAATATTTATTGTTATGTCACTAACCAGTTATTGAGTAAGGGAAAAGTTGATCTGGGCAATCTGACAAATTGCCATAAATCAATTGACTCAATAGTGATAGAAAGATAATTACCGCAGATATTTTTTGCAGGTAACTGAAGATGTTAATCGTACTAGGAATTGGTGCATTGGTTGCGCTAGGTGCAGTCGCTTATCGCAAATGGCAGAAGCTGAACCAGTTAGTTACTCAACTGACACCAGATGATGGTAGCTGGATCGGCTGATCCAGCTAGCTATTTGCTTGGCGGTTTTGTTTGCTACTCAAGCAGGCTACTGTCAAATGTGACTTCACGCATTTTGCGTGAACTTTCTACTGCAGCTTCAGTGATTTCTGTTGCCCGCTGATTGCTGCCCGCTATGATTTGCTCGGCTTGTTTTTTACTTTTAGCCAGAATCATTCTTGCTTGATCCAGTGTTTCTTTTGCCAATTTTTGGCTTTCTTTCTTGATCAAAGCAGCCTGATGTTGGGAAGTCTTTTCAATTGACACCACTCTTTTTTCAGCTTGTTTAATTAATGACTCTGCATGTTGTTTAGCGTTGTCAATTTGCTGGTATTGCAGCAAATGTGCATTACGAGATTGTGTTTCTTGCAGCTGAAGTTTGGTTTGATTCAGTTGTTGGTTGAGGTTTTGGCGGTTCTTAAATAACAAGACTGCAATGGATGTCACAGCTAAAAACAAGATCCAAGGAATAAAAGACATAAAGCGAAGAGGCAGCAAATTTATATGTGGCCCAAGATTACACTGACTGGTTTTAACGCCAATAGGAATTACGACTAAAGGAGTCAGAATAAGGCGCTTTGGTCGTATTTTAGTCGTAGGTTGTTCGTTTTGTGATCTGACGATCAAAGTTGAGCGTATTTTCAGGCAATGACTTGCCTGAAAATACGCTTCGAAAAAAACAATATGAGTTTTGTTTAAAGTTCTTCTACTATCTGCAATCGAATTTCTTTCGCTTCATTTTTAGCTTGGTCAATTATCTGGCTGGCATTGCCCCTTGCCCGAGTAAGAAGTTCATCAACACGCTGATTGGCTTTTTCCTGATGAGTTTTCGCTTCTTTTATCAGCTGCTGGCCATAGCTTTCGGCTTCAACACGAATAGTTTGCGCCCGATTTTCTGCTGCTTTATTTAATGTATTGCAACGCATTTCTGCTTGTTGAACCAACGTGCTTGCTTCTGCTTCAGCATCCTGGATTTGCGTGTACTGAGACAGTTTGTCGAGCTGGTTTGAGAGCAGGCTCAATTGCTGTTTGGCCTGATGCATCAGCTTTTGCTGCTGTTGTCGAAAATAGACGTAGTAGCCGATGGTGGTCAGCCAAGCTACTAAGAGCAAAAAGGTGATCATGGAGCGCTCCGGAAATTGTTGTTGGTCTTGAAGGTCAGCGTCAAGGTGAATCGTAGCAGGCGACGGAAATTTGACGCAAGCTGTTAAACAGAAATATTGCCTTGAGTAGATTGGATGTTGGCTTTAAAATCGCTAGTTATGCCCGTCCTACTTGAAGATACAGGGGCGTTGTCAGGAAATAATTGAATGAGTCAGGAATTACTATGTTGAAGCGTATTAGCTCAAAACTGGAGTCAATTGCCGCCAGAGCGCCTAAAGATCTGGCGCGACCATTGACCAAAACCCCTGACTGGCTGCAAAAGCCGGTAGCAGAAAAGCTACTGAATCAGATGTTATGTCAGCCGATGGCTGAAGGCGAAATGGATTTCCTAGAAGGCAAGTGGTTAGAAATTCGGGTAGAAGACCTCGATTATCGAATTTGCTTTAGCAAGGGTATTCGTGGATTGGAAGTGGACTTCGATGCTGCAGCAGATGTCAGTATTTGCGGTGCATTTAATGAATTACTGGTTTTGGCCAGTAGAACAGAAGATCCAGATACTTTGTTTTTCCAGCGTCGATTGCGGATTGAAGGAGATACCGAAATCGGCCTGAATGTAAAAAATCTTCTAGATAGTCTTGAGCTAGATGTTTTGCCAATGCCTTTCAGAAAAGGATTGGAAAAAAGCGCTCAGTTGGTTGAGCGTTTCAGCTAGATGAAAGCTAACGGATTGTTAACTGCCGCGATTGCTTAGTAATCGCGGCATTTTTTTATCTGGTAGATAAGAAATAACATTTGGAAATTAAGAGGTAGATTTGTTTTGCAAAAGTTACAGGGGATTGATCATTTATTTCTCGACTTGGATGGCACGCTAACCGATCCGGCGGAAGGCATTGTTGGCGGAATTCAGTATGCACTGAAGAAATTAGGGGGAGATGTACCTGAATTTGACGATTTATTGTGGTGCATCGGGCCATCTTTACGAATCTCTTTTGCCAAGTTGCTAAATACCGATGACTCGGTGCTAATTGAACGTGCGGTAGACCTATATCGTGAAGTGTATACCGTTACCGGATTATTTGAGAATGAACCCTACCCAGGTATTGGTGACTTTTTAGCCCATTCAAAATCAAATGGTTATACCTTAATGCTGGCAACTGCCAAGCCGGTCGACGTGGCAAAAAGAGTGCTGGAGCATTTCAAACTGGATCTTCATTTTGATCAGATTTATGGCAGCTCTAATCAAGGCAAATTTGATGATAAAGCCGAATTATTGGCATATATGCTAGATAAACATCAATTGACGGCTGACCGCTGCCTAATGATCGGAGATACCATGTATGACATGGCTGCAGGCAGTAAAAACAAAATAGCTTCAGCTGGTGTTTTATGGGGTTATGGGAGTTACGAGCAATTAGCTGACGCAGGGGCAGATATCATTTTCACAACGGTTGGTGAAATGAATCGATGTTTGAGTAGGCCTGCTGATATTTAATATCCAACCCTCGAAAAACAGTGATATGTATCAGTTGAATCCGACTGGTAAGGCCAATTAAAGATGTGTTTTCTGTTACTTGATCCTAATCAAGAGTGGTGTGCCTGCGCTGCCTCTATGCTGCGAAGATATTAAATATTTAAAGTGTATCTTTAATGGTTGCTCAGGCTGTTCAACGATTGATCCGACTGGTGGTAATAAGTTGTGCATTTTTATTTGCCGCTTCGGTCCACGCTTATGGAACAAATGAGCAGGAAACACTTGTCGGACTAAAAGCACAATTCCCTTCTGCAAAATTCCAACAGCAAACTATTCCTTTTCCACATTGGCAGTTTGAAACTGCTACAGGCGAAACTGCCTACGCATTTGAAACCATCGAAGCGGCACCCATTCCGGCTTATTCTGGCAAGCCAATTAACCATTTGGTGATAATGGATGACAAAGGCGATGTGATTTCGGTTGAAGTGCTCGAGCACCATGAACCGATTCTTCTGGTAGGTATTCCAGAAAAAAAACTAACTGCTTTTGTAAATCAATATATTGGCTTGAATATCAAGCAAAAAATACGAGTAGGTTCAGGTGAGCAAGAAGGCCAGGTGATGATTGATAGCATCACCGGTGCCACAGTTACCGTGATTGTGGTCAATCAGACCGTTTTGCGAGCAGCCAGAAAATTAGCCAAAGCGTTAAAATTACCCGGTTTTATTGAAGACACTTCTATTCGAGATCCAATCGTAAAAGCTGAACTATTTAACCAATCCGATTGGCTGACACTTACCGGTGACGGTTCAATTCGCCGCTTGCTGCTGGATTATGGGCAGGTAGATAAGGCGTTTATTGGAACGGGTGCTGAATCTGAACAACCACTCACTGAAGAAAAAAGCAAAAAAGCATTTATTGATTTGTGGTATGCGCCAATCAACCAACCAACGATTGGTCGAAATTTGTTGGGTGATGATCAATATAATTGGCTGCAGGGAGAGCTCGATCCGGGTGATCAAGCAGTTGTATTAATGGCAAATGGTAAATACAGCTTCCGCGGCAATGGTTTTGTTCGTGGTGGTATTTTTGACCGAGTGCAGTTGCTGCAAGGTGATCGGGAAATTACTTTCCGTGATAAAGATTATTTCCGGCTCAATGATGTTTTTATTGATGGTTTCCCCCGATTAAAAGAGCGGGCCATTTTTATTGCTAGAGCAATTGATAATCAGCCGAGTCTGAACCTTGCCCGGCCATGGCAGATGGAGCTATTAGTGCGCCGTCAGATCGGTGCTTTGGATAGCGAGTTCGTCAGTTTTTCTACCGATTACATGCTGCCTGATCAATATCTCGATTTCCCGCCACCGCCTGTTATTGAAGAAGAGCAACCTTTATGGGTAGAAATTTGGCAACAAAAGCAGTTTCAGTTAGCGGTACTAGGCAGTGCATTGATTCTTCTAACGATGGTTTTGTTTGCCCAAGACTGGTTAGTCAGGCGCCCTAAATTATTTTGGTATATTCGCCATGGCTACTTGCTATTTACCCTGGTATTTATCGGTTGGTATGCGCTGGGTCAGTTATCGATTGTCAATGTTTTCACCTTCCTGCATGCATTATTAAACAACTTTAGCTGGGATATTTTCCTTCTAGACCCAGTAATATTTATGCTATGGGGTTTCACTGCCGCCAGTATTGTTTTATGGGGCAGGGGTGTTTTTTGCGGTTGGTTATGTCCATTTGGTGCGCTGCAAGAACTGATCAATATGGCCGCTCGTGCATTGAAAATTAAACAATTTGAGCCGCCAGCAGCGATTCATGAAAGATTGTGGGCCGTTAAATATATTATTTTGTTGGCGCTGTTTGGATTGTCTCTGGATTCTTTAGCGACTGCAGAGCGGTTTGCTGAAGTTGAGCCGTTTAAAACCAGTATTATGCTGAAATTTTCCCGCGAATGGGGCTTTGTGCTTTATTCGGTCATATTGCTTGTTATGAGTATTTTCACTCGAAAATTATATTGTCGTTATATCTGCCCGTTAGGGGCAGCATTAACTATTCCAGGACGATTTCGAATTTTCGACTGGCTAAAACGCCGCAAAGAATGCGGTCAGCCTTGCCAGTTATGTGCCCGTGAATGTGAAATTCAAGCGATTGAAAAAGATGGCCGAATTAATCCTAATGAATGTCATCACTGCCTAGATTGTCAGGTGACTTATTTCAATGACCATCGTTGTCCGCCACTAGTACAGCAACGAAAAAAGCAACGAAAGCGTGATCAAGCAAACCAGATTCCGGTTGTTGAAACTTTTAGCCCGTAGTTAAACCTGAATAATTAAATCTATTCGGCCATGACTTTTTGGTTAAGCCGAATAACTTTTGCTAAACCGAGGAATGATAATGACCGATATAAATCCAGATGATAAAGACGTCAGTGAACATGTGCGAATTAGCCGACGGAAATTCCTTGGCTCATCAGCTATTTTAGCGGGTGCCGCAACCACCGGCGCAGCTGCTGCGTTATTAACGCCTGCTGCCCAAGCATCGACCGGTAATAGCAGTGCAACGGTAGAATTGGGTGAACTGGACGAATACTACGGTTTTTGGAGTGGTGGTCATCAAGGTGAAGTACGAATCCTTGGCATTCCTTCAATGCGCGAATTAATGCGTATTCCAGTATTTAATGTCGATAGCGCGACAGGCTGGGGTTTGACTGACGAATCAAAAGAAGTACTTGGTGAAAATGCACCATTGAATGGCGATTGTCACCATCCGCATATGTCGATGGTTGATGGCCGCTATGACGGTAAATATGTCTTCATTAACGATAAGGCCAACAACCGTGTTGCGCGTATTCGTTGCGATATTATGAAGACCGATAAAATCACTAAAATACCGCACGTTCAAGCTATTCACGGCCTTCGTGTACAAAAAGTACCTTACACTAAATACGTTTTTGCAAATGCTGAATTCCGTATTCCACATCCAAATGATGGCCGTGATATTGATTCACCAGAAAATTACCGCACCATGTTCTCGGCACTTGATGCCGAATCTATGGATGTCGCATGGCAAGTAATCGTTGATGGTAATCTGGACAACACTGACTGTGATTACACCGGTAAATATGCTTACTCAACCAGTTATAATTCAGAAGGCGGAGTAGACCTAGTTGGAACCATGCGTGATGAACGAGATCACTTGGTTGTTTTCAACATCAAGCGCATTGAAGCAGCAATTAAAGCCGGTAAATTTACAACCTTGCCAGGTTCTGATGTGCCGATCGTTGATGGTCGTAAAGGCAGCAAGCTAACCAGCTACATTCCAGTTCCGAAAAACCCGCACGGCATTAATACTGCCCCTGATGGGCGTTATGCAATTGCTAACGGAAAATTATCACCAACCGCAACTGTAATTGATTTGCATAAGCTAGATGATTTATTTGCTGGAAAAATCAAGCCTAGAGATACTGTTGCAGCAGAAGTTGAGCTGGGTCTTGGTCCACTTCACACGGCATTCGATGGTCGTGGTAATGCTTACACAACGCTATTTATCGATAGCCAGATTTGCAAATGGGATATCGAAAAAGCAATTCAGGCTTACAACGGCAAGAAAGTTAATTACATTAAGCAAAAGCTCGATGTAATGTATCAGCCTGGCCATAACCATTCGACAATGGGTGAAACACGTGATGCCGATGGCAAGTGGTTAATATCACTTTGCAAATTCTCCAAAGATCGCTTTTTAAACTGTGGTCCATTGCACCCAGAAAATGATCAATTAATTGACATTTCCGGTGATGAAATGAAGCTGGTTCATGATGGCCCAGCTTTTGCTGAACCGCATGATTGTATGATGGTTCACCGTTCAAAAGTTCATCCTCGCAAGATATACAAGCGCGATGACCCTTCCTTTGCTACAACGGTTGCCCGGGCGAAAAAAGATGGCGTTATTCTTGAGCAAGATAACAAGATAATTCGTGACGGCAAAAAAGTTCGCGTTTATATGACGTCGATTGCACCCACTTACGGAATGAATGAATTTCGAGTTAAGCAGGGAGATCAAGTGACGGTAATCGTTACCAACCTCGATCAGATTGAAGACGTCACCCACGGCTTTTGTTTGGTTGATCATGGTGTGGGTATGGAAATTAGCCCGCAACAGACCGCCTCAATTACCTTTACCGCAGACCGTGTTGGTGTTCATTGGTACTACTGTAACTGGTTCTGCCATGCGCTCCATATGGAAATGCGCGGCCGTATGTTAGTTGAAAAAGCTTAATAACTTCAGTTGATTCATTAAGCAACCAACGAAGTAGCAAATAACAAGATGCCGAGACTTTCGGCATCTTGTTATTGTCCTGCCGACCTGTTCATCACAAACAACACGGAGTATTAGAAAGTTGTTTCGATATTTGTCTCGAAGACGGTTTTATTTAATTACCGGGCTGTTGTTAGTTCCATTTTCTATCTCTGCTGAAACACTTCAAATTACGGTAGATAATTTTTCGACGCAATATCAAAAAGCCCAGGCAGGCGACCAATTAATTTTAGCGCCCGGCGTGTACCCTGCATTTTCTATCGAAAAACCTATATCTATTCTGGGTCAAGAGGGTGTGATAGTTGATGCCAAAGGGCTGGGGCATGCAGTTGAAATAAAATCAAAAAATGTCACTTTAAAGCGATTGAAGATTATCAATTGGGGTGAAGATCTCACTGAGCTCGATTCTGGTATTTTTGTGAATCGAGGCTCCGACCAAGTTGTTATTGAAGATAACCACTTGCAAGGTAATGGCTCTGGTGTCTGGGTTGATGGTGCGCTGGATATAAGGATAGAAAGCAACCGAATGATTGGTAACCCGAATGTTCGCTCATTCGACCGCGGCAATGGGATTCATTTATTTAATGTGTTTGGCGCGTTAATAAAAAATAACCATATTAGTCAAACGCGCGATGGCATTTATATCGATACCAGTAATAAGAACCGGCTGGTTGGCAATAAAATTCATGATTTACGCTACGGCGTTCATTATATGTATTCCAATTACAACGAGGTAATTGGCAATCATACATGGAATACCCGTACTGGTTACGCCTTGATGCAGTCCCATCACTTAACGGTTATCGGCAATCAATCAAAAAATGATCAAAACTACGGTATTTTAATGAATTACATCACCTATTCGGCATTAAAAGATAACCGAGTGGAAGGCGCTCAGCCCAATGCTTTACTGGCTGGCAGCCGAAAAGGTGATAGCGGCCAAGGTGGTGAAGGAAAAGCGATATTTGTATACAACTCATTGTTTAATGAAATTCAAGGTAATTATCTAGCTAATTCAGATTTAGGTATTCATTTAACTGCTGGATCAAAAAATAACAAGATTTCAAAAAATGCCTTCGTAGGTAATCGAAATCAGGTCAAATATGTTTCCAACAAGCAACAAGAGTGGTCGCAAGAAGGCGTAGGTAACTACTGGAGCGATTATTTAGGCTGGGATATGGATGGAAATCAGCGTGGCGACACTGCTTATGAGCCGAATGATCAGATAGACCGGTTGATTTGGAAATTCCCCGCTGCAAAATATCTATTTAATGCACCGGCTATTGAGTTACTGCGATGGGTGCAGCGGCAGTTTCCTGTATTCAAAGATCAAGGGGTGCAAGACAGCTATCCCTTAATGGAAGTACCGAAAAAAATTCAATTATCTCTGCAGCATTCAGAAAATCAACAATTCAATGGCCAGACTAAGGATGGAGCGCAAGCAGTGAAGGAGAAAAGACCGTGAGCATCTTATCGATGGATCAGGTAGCCAAATCATTTGGCTCGGTTAGTGCATTAAAGTCAATCTCATTGCAGCTTGAAGCCGGGCAGTTGTTAGGTTTGTTTGGTCATAATGGTGCAGGAAAAACAACCAGCATTAAATTGATTTTGGGTTTGTTAAGTCCCGATGACGGCCAAGTCCGAGTATTTGGCCAGCAACCCGATCATGGCGATTTTTTAAATCAACGAGCAAAAATTGGTTTCTTGCAAGAAAACGTTAGTTTTTATGATCAGTTAACCGGCGAAGAAGTCTTACGTTATTTTGCCAAGTTAAAAAAACGTTCTAAAAAAGAATGTATGCCTTTGCTAGAGCAATTAGGTTTAGCACATGCGGCAAAACGCCGAGTGGCTGGCTATTCAAAAGGAATGCGTCAACGGCTAGGTTTGGCTCAAGCACTATTGGGTGAACCTAAGCTACTGCTGCTAGATGAGCCAACGGTTGGGCTTGATCCACTGGCGACTAGAGAGTTTTATCAAACATTAAATCAGTTAAAGCATCAAGGCTGCAGCGTTATTTTATGTTCACATGTATTACCCGGTGTCGAGCAATATATTGATCGGGCAATAATTTTAGGGCAAGGCGAAATGCTGGCCAGTGGTGATATGAAAGAACTACGCCATCAAGCTGATTTGCCAGTTCAATTAGATGTAACCGCTAATCAGCTGCAATTATCTGATTATTTGCAGCAGCATTTATCTCACCAGTCAGGTAATCATTATCAGTTCAAAGCGCCTTTGACCGATAAATTGAAATTAAATCAGCAATTGTCTCAATTATCTTCTATAGAAGATTTTCATTGGCACTTACCGAGCCTGGAAGATTTGTACAACCACTTTTGCAACCGGAGTGCCAGCTAATGCATGCCATTATTACTGTTGCTCAAAAAGAATTACTCGATGCGGTGCGAAATCGCTGGATTATCTCAGTAGCTGTCGTGTTGGCACTACTGGCAGTGGGTATTGCCTGGTTTGGCGCTGCCGCATCTGGCCAAGTTGGTTTTGTTTCTTTATCTAGCACCTTGGCTTCGCTGTCTTCGTTAGCCGTAGTCATCATTCCATTGATTGCATTATTAATGGCTTACGATGCTTTGGTGGGAGAGGCTGAACGCGGCACCTTGCTGTTATTGCTAAGTTATCCGCTCAGTCGTTATCAATTATTGCTAGGTAAGTTGTTGGGACAGGGCAGCGCGCTATTTTTAGCCACATTTTCAGGCTTTTCTGTCGCAGCAATTATTATGGGCGTTCTGGGAGATCAAACCGATTGGCCAGCCTTAATCAAAGGTTTTTTATTATTAATTAGTTCAGCCAGTTTATTGGGTTGGATCTTTATTGCTTTTGCTTTGTTATTTAGCTCGCTAGTGGTTGAGAAATCGCGGGCTGCCGCCGCCGCACTGCTAGGTTGGCTTTTCTTTGTGATTATTTTTGACCTAGGATTGCTTGGCATTCTGGTAATGAGCCAAGGCCAGCTAGATAGTGAAGTCTTTCCATGGTTAATGTTGTTAAATCCAACTGATTTATTTCGTTTGGTTAATCTTCAATATCTTGGAGATATGAAAATGCTCGGTGGCGTTTTGGCAACTGCTTCATCAGCAAGCTTTTCCATTGTTTTTTTATTTTCCGTGATGCTGGGTTGGCTCGTGTCACTGACCGGGTTGTCGTTGTGGATTTTCGGCAGAAAGCACATTTAAACGACTTTGAAATATTTTTAAGATATTGAGGTGGTAAGAGATTAAGATGAATAAAAAACGAATTATTTCAGCGCTATTTGCAGTTGCTTTTATCCTCGGTTGCTCTGCTGAAAAAGCAGAAACACAAATAGCTAAAGCAGTAGCCATTGAATCAGCTGATGAGTGCCATTTATGTGGAATGATTATTGGCCGCTTTCCTGGTCCTAAGGGCGAAACCTATAAAGATGGCTCTAGCCAAGTAAAAAAATTCTGCTCCACTCGAGATATGCTGACTTGGGCATTAGATCCTGAAAATAAAGCCGGGTTGCGAGAAGTTTGGGTGCACGATATGGGGCAAACCAGTTGGGAAAGCCCTTCAGACGAACAATTCATCGATGGCAGAAACGCTTGGTATGTTGCAGGTACTTCCCGCATGGGCGCTATGGGGCCAGCGCTGGCAAGTTTTTCGGATAAGTCGCTAGCTGAAGTGTTTGCCAAAAATTATGGCGGAGACTTGCATCAATTCGACCAGCTAAGCTTGGAATTGCTCAGCAAAACTTCGATGCAACATATGAAGAGCGAAGCTGGCGGGCATGACATGTCAAAAATGAAGCATGACATGAAAATGTCGGCAGCAGATAGCGAAACCATAGATCATGGTGAAATGAAAATGGACGCAAAGAAATAAAACTTTGCTTTCATTGCAAGCGGGAACCAATTAAATTGGCGCCCGTTTTTTTTGAATTATTTATTCTCTAGATAAAATTATTGAATTCAGAAACCTCAAGGCAAAAATTTTTTTAATCCAAATCGTCAAGGTCGCTTAATATCTGTTGCGCTTCATGGCTTTGGTCATAGCTCCAATTGAATCCATCGAGATCTTGCGTTGAATCTATTCTGATTTCAACGCCTAACGATGTTGCTTCAGATTGCTCTAATATTGGCTGATATTTTTCTTCATATTCAGTTGCAGGAAGCACTAAACGAGTAAGAGGGTCGCATATTATAGCATTAGCCCCCCAGCTTTCAGGGTTTTGTAGGTCAGAGTATTTGTCTCGATCTAAAATGCAAAACCAATGATAAATAATACCTTTTAGCGGGTAGTGGGCAAATGATAGCTCGATAGGGAATAATCGACGTTTGGCTAAAAATTCAAAAGCATGTGAAGACAGTTCATTACTGCCTCCTATTTTGCAAGCAATAGCGAGCTTGGAAAGAAACATTTTTTCATAGCAAATTGCTGCCAATCGACTGGTGTTCGGCTTTCTTGCTATCTGACTTCTAAAATCGAATGACAAGTCGCGTATTTTTTCTAGCTTTATCTCTTGCTTAATACGATCGCTTGTATAGCTTACTTTGGTTAAGTCTGTTGTGAGTTGATTGATCGAGCTATGGGCGTTAACGCAAGCTATCTTTGCGATTGCTAAGTTCGATTTAAGAAGGGGCATTTACCGTGGCCTTTTTTCTACTTTCATCAAGTTAAGCATGGGTTGCATTAAAAGATCGTGAGCAGATAGGCAGCTTTTGTAAAAATAAAACGTAACCATTCAGCATGTCACACCAACCGATCCAATTTCTCCTGAATAAAGTCCGGCCATTTACCCGCAAATAATAACGACAAAGCCTCCCCAACACCGACCCCATGTTTTTGGCAGGTCGATATATAGCTCCGGATTCTGCAATACGCTTTCACGCCATCCCATGAGCGGAAGCAGCCTGATATCTTCTGCTGAACCTTGCTCATACGGAAGTCCCGTTCACCCTGATTATTGGTAAACGGTGCTCGGGTATTACTCATAAACCGCAGCACGTCTGCTTCAAAATCCCGCAGCCGTTCTAATAAATTTCTCGATTTACTTCGTGCTAATTTCCCTCGTTTTAATTGACCTTTTTTATCCGCTTTTTTTGGCTCAGGTGCCGGACATTCCCGATCACCTGCTTTTAATATTTTTCGATATCGCTTCACCCATTTTTGACACTGCTTTTCATCCAACTCACCCCCCGCCTCATTGACTGCTGTATTCATTTCATAAAGCAGATCTTCCATTGCCTTGGCCCACTGCTGGCCATCTTGCTCATGGGCTCGCGCCAATTCACGTACATGATGGGCGTTACACAATACATGCAAGCACAGCACAAATCGGTAGTAGCTTTTCCAGTGATCGTGTACCAATAAACCGGTAAATTTAGGCAAGATGTCGATCGCTTCCATTGCCTCGATACCTCTTGATTCATGCGCTTCAATCCACGTCCAGCGGTCATTGCTCGCGACATGTAGCCACTTTCGTTTACCATTGATATTGACGCCGGTTTCATCGGCATGAATCAAATCTCCAGCACGCAAAATAGCCGGTACTAACTGAGCAAATGGCTTCAGTCGATGAAAAGCTTCCTGATTAAAATTGGCAAGGCTACCGGTGCTGATTGGCGCATCCAATATCTCAGCGAAGTGCTTTTGAGTCCGTTCATAAGGAATCAGCTGGTAGCTCGACATATAAACCGCGTTGGCTTTAAACTCATTGCCATATTGTATTGGCCGAGTGACCCCTTGCGGAAACTCAGCAACAAACTGGTTACCCTGCTCGTCTTGTAGAATCTGCGCCCGATATTCGGTGACATATAGGGTAATACGAACATCAACTACTTGGCGGCTTTCACTGCCAACAACACGGTATTTTCCTTTCGGCAATTGGCTACGATCAATCGTAATATCCAGCACTTCATCTGGGTCTTTCACCGGTGATAAATTACTGCCTTTATGGCCAGGCTGCCCGCCTGGGTTTTTATTGCTTTTGGCGCGCGATTTCTTTTCTCGATTAGGATCTGCCGATGGCGGAATGCTGGAGTTTTTGCTGTTTAGCCCTTTGCTATCAAGCAATATCTTAACGACGAGCATCAGCATACGAACCATCGCCACCAGTTCGGGCGGTAAGCGTTTGCTTTTGGCTAACAATCGCTCGGTTTCAGCGATGGTTTTATTAATTTCGATTGAGTCCATGCGGTTATTATCGCACAGGTTTTCAGGGTGGTTTTTTTGTCTCTGAGGCTTACTGTGGCGACTTTTTAGAAGCGGAATGCTGATGCGCTATTCTGAGCAAAAAACATTGATAATCAGGTGTGTTAATAGCAGTTTAATGCGGCGTTTAAGTGGTATTCTGAAAGAGGTGCTTAAATTCGGGAAAATATCAAAAAAACCTGTCAAGCGATTTTTATATTAAATTGTGCTGAATGGTTACAATAAAACTACCTATAGAATCGAAAAAACGAATCTACGAATGTAAGTTATCAAAATTATGCAGAAAAGTAGCGTGTAACATGACTTTAGCTGGAAGTGCAGGCAATATGCCGGCACCTCCAGTGATTAAGTTGCTCTGAATGCTTTGGTTTGAGCATCAATACAAGCATTAACTATTTGCGATCAAAACGCCTTCTTACAATCAAGCCTGCCAATAAAGCAGCCCAAATCCAATGTAATGGGCCACCGCCTTTAATATCGACATAAGCCGGGTCATGATCTGAAGAACGGAAAGCATTATCGCGATACCAGTCGTTTAATTTACTTTCTGGCTTGAAGCGATAGTTGTAATCCAGCGTGGGTGCTTCATCGGCATTGATGTGCCAAATGTCTGCCGTTTTTACTCGGCCTGCCAGCGTTTCATTGACTAGCAAATGGTCGAGTTCACCGCTTTGACCATCGAAAATAAAGCTGTAATTGTCGGTCGAAAATAAACTATCAAAACCATTCTCTGCCATTTTCTGAATAGGATCTTCCATGGCGTAAGCGTTGAAGTCACCGAGTAAAATAGCCGACTTACCCGCGTACTGCTGGTTCACCCACTCAGATAAAGTTTCTGCAGCCAACGAGCGCATGCCATTACAATTACCCTGGCCGTTTGGATCGGTTACGTCATTAGATCCATCTGGCAAGGTAATGTTTTCGCAACTACTGCCTTTGGACTTGAAGTGGTTTACCGCAACCACAAAGCTATTGTCTGCTTTTTTAGCCATAGTACTGTTTAAGCCCGCAATTTTTTTCCGGAGCTGAGCGGTATTTTTGCTTTCCAGTTGTTGGAAAGTCGCAATTAATGGCTGGCGATGTTTGCTGGTAGCAGCATCAAATGGATAGCTGGTTAATAGTTGAGGAATACTTGTCAATTCAACTCGGTCGCTACGGTAAATCAGGCCAACTGCAATGGCATCAGAACCTACCTGGTCAGCATCCGGCTTAGCAAACTGCCAATTTTCCCCATCTGCTGCTGCGCTGTTTAAAGCACCAACAAGTTGTTGAATAGCAGAATCTGCGCCAAAACCATCGTTTTCAATTTCCATTAAACCAATTACATCGGCCTTCAAACCTTGAATGGCGCTGATTAACTTGGCTTGCTGGCGTTGCAGGTCTTCTGGTGTGTGTGCGCCACGAGCGGTGGGAAAGCCACCACCATTACCATCACCGTTGAAATAATTTAAAACATTCAAACTGGCAATTCGCAGATTACCTTTTTTAGGTTTGGCTGGTGCGTCTGGGCGAGCTTCGGCTGGCTGTAGCATGATAGAGCCAGTGCTTTGCAACTGATAACTACCAAAGGCATAAAAAAGAATACCCTGGAAACTGCTCAGTTGATCACCACTGCGTGGCATGTTTTCAGCAGTCAGTCCCGGTAGGAAAATATAATCTTCCGGGTTTTGTTGGGAAGATGCATCGTCGAGTAAAATTCGATTTCTGCCATTTTCCTTAGCAGCAGCTTGTGCTTTACTCGAACCGGGCAAATAACGCTGAGTCGGTTGGAATAAGCGCTGCGAAGATAAAATCATCTGGCCATAACGCCCAAAGAAATAATTACCAGTCACTGTCAGCGGCGCTGAAAAATTCAGTTGCATATTTTCCAAGGTTTCTAGATCGACGTCGTCGGCAAGTGGCATGGCTAATGTCACAGCTGTCACACTATTGCCTGAATCACATAACGCTAAATCAGAAACTGCGGTTAACTCGGTTAAATCAAAGTGCTCTTTGACATCGGCTTTAATGCGTACTTTTTGACCGACTTGTACGGCATTTTGATTATCAAAAACAAATAAGGCTTCAGAGGTGTTTAAATCTAGATCGTGGTCAGCATCTTCTTCCTGAACAAAATAACCACCCAACTGATTATCTTGATTGAAGCTGCCAGTAACGATGGCTTCAATAACAACGGTTTGTCCAGCTAGTGGGCTGGCGGAACCATTCCCTTGAACTTGACTAATAAAGGTCGCGTCATCACCACATTGGCCAAATTCAGGGCCGGTTGGCGGGGTAGAGGAATCGTCACATGCTTTTAAGCCATCGCAACCCAAACCGTCAGCAGTGTCTTTAGCAAAACTCTCAAAATAAACCGAAGGATCATATTCACCTTGAGGGTTGGTGTTTCCGGCGTTGTTTATCCGACGCAAAGTACGGTCTTTAGTTGCTACGCCGTTGCTGCTCCATGCGGAACCTGGGTCAAAACCAATCTGACCAATGCTGTCAATGACATCGCCATTGATCATTAGGGTTAATGCATCATCACCATTAAAAAGTAGATTTAATGGCAAGCTGCCTTTTGGCTTAAAAGCTTCATCTGCTTGATTGGCTGTAAGAACCAAGCTTGCGCCAGGCTCAAGTATTCCAGAAAGGTCTTGTTCATTATTCGGCGTGGCATTGCCATTGTTGTAGATTTCAATCTGGGCATTTAAAGCCTCTAAATCAACAGATTGATCAGAAATGTTAGTGATTTCCAATGCCTTGTTATTTGATGATCCTTCAACATATTCGCTGAAAATCAAAGGAGAGGCACTAGCTTGTGAGAGCGCAACCAGGCCAGTGACCAGCGTTGCAACAGCGGTTTTGTTCATGATTATCCCTGTCATTTGGTTATTTTTGTTATGGGTTCGAGCGCGCTCAGTAATCCTAGAGCTTGTTTATGAACAATTGATGGCTGAGTGGTTGTTATTTTTATGTGGAGAATTCTGTAGTGGGATTGTAAACAAGTAACTGCTTTAAATACACAGTTCAGAGAATGGGTGATGCGATTAATTATGAGCAAAAAAATGCCGGTCATAAAGGCCGGCATTTTTAACGTGTTATTTAATTTTTAAAAATTAAACAGAACGCTTTCTACGGAACATTAATAATGCGCCTAACCATAAGAAGTTAAATGCACCACCGCCGTTTTCATCTTCATCTTCGTCAACCGGATCGACTGGATCGACTGGATCGACTGGATCAACTGGATCAACTGGATCAACTGGGTCTTGAGTAGATGCTTTGATATCAAACCACGCTGGATCATGATCAGATGAACGATAAGCATCTGGGCGATACCAGTCAGCTACTTTTTCAATTGCCTTGAAGTTGTAGTTGTAATCAATTAATGAGCTTTCATCGGTGTTGATGTGCCAAATGCCTTCATCAACTACGCGAAGTTCCATCTGCTCGTTTGCTAGCAAATGATCCAACTCACCGGCTTGACCTTTAAACACATAGCTATAGCTATCAGTACCCATCAGGTTGTTAAAGCCGTTTTCAGCCAGTTTTTGAATTGGGTCTTCCATCGCATATGCGTTGAAATCGCCAAGCAAAATTACTGATTTATCAGCATGCGCCTTCATTGCTAAGCCAAGAGTTTTGGCTGCTTCAATACGCATTCCATTGCAGTTAGCCTGACCATTCGGATCTTCAACATCATTTAAACCATTAGGCAGAGTAATGCTATCGCAAGAACTTCCTTTTGATTTGAAATGGTTGATGGAAACCATAAATGATTCGTCGTCAGCACCCAAGCCCTGGAGAGAGGCAATCAGCGGCTGACGGTGCTTGCTAGTTGCTGCGTCAAATGGGTAGTCAGTCAAGATAGTCGGCGTGCCAACTAGTTTCGCCCGATCTGTATTGAAAATCAGGCCAACGGCAATAGCATCACCGCCAATTTCGCTAGCATCAGGCTTAGCGAATGCCCATAAATCGTCCTGACCTTCAGTGGTATTTAAGGCATCTACTAATGACTGGATGGCAGAATCTGCACTAAAGCCATCATTTTCAATTTCCATCAAGCCAACTACATCAGCATTAAGACCATTAATGGCTGCTACAATTTTAGCTTGTTGTCTAACGAAATCTTCATGAGTCTTCGCGCCACGGGATGTAGGGAATCCGCCGCCATTTCCATCGCCATTAAAATAGTTTAAAACGTTCAAGCTTGCGATACGCAAATTGCCATCCGCTGGAGCGGTAACTTCTGCAGTACGCTCATTCACTCGTGTTAAATCCACGGTGGATGGCTCAATCATGTAAACCGTTTCGCCCTTATCGGTGTACTCACTAATCACACCGGAAATGTTGCTTGCGCTATCGCCAACGCGAAGTGAGTTTTCAGCGGTCGGGTTCGGCAAGTAGCTAAATGACAGAGGGTTTTGACGAGAAGATGCATCATCTAAAACAATAGTGCTACGAGCATTCAGTGCTTTTAGCTCTTGTGCTTCTGCAGATGTTGGCAGGAATTTCTGTGTTGGCTGCCACTGACGCACACTAGCTAAAGTAAGCTGGCCATATCTAGCCATGTTGTACACCTCAGTTATAACCAGAGGCGCTGCAACAGAGATCTTCATGCTTTCTAAAGATTCCATATTTATAGAGTCTTCAAAAGGCAAGCTAAGCGCGATAGGTTCGATAGTCTCGCCTACACCACACTTTTCGAAAGCGGTCAGTTCTTTTATCTGGGTGAGGCCTTTATATTCAGCAACAACACCAGACAAGCGAACTTTGTCACCGACAGCTACTTTGTTTTTCGTATCATAAATAAAGATTGCATCAGAGCTTGCTGGGTAGCCAGTAGCATCTGTGCTTTCTTCTTGAACATAGAAGCCGTTCAGCTGATTCTCTTCTTGGAATGCAGCTGTCACCACACCTTCAACGATCGTTTCTTGGCCAACAATCGCTGAAGCTGTGCCAGTGCCTTGAACGGCACTGATTAGAGTTGCAGTATCACCACAGGCACCGATATCTACTGGGTCTGGAATAACAGGATCTGGAGTAACAGGATCGCCACCATCGCCACCATCGCCACATGCGACTAGGCCTGAGCAACCCAAGCCATCAGATGTGTCAATAGCAAATGCTTCCCAAGAAATGGAAGGGTTAAAAGCATCATCTGGGTTGGCGTCTGCTGTCGTATCTTTGCGGCGTAAGGTAGCATTTTGAGCAGAAATTCCACCACCAGTCCAAGCGCTTCCAGGGTCTTCACCTAGTTCGCCGAATGAATCAATAACGACATCTTTTTTCTTAAGCAGTAAAACATCGTCTCCGTTAAAGCTAGCAACACCAGAAACTGAACTTCCGGCAGGCTTGAAAGCATCTGTTGCAGCGCCATTGTGAAATACTAAGCTAGCACCTGGTTCAAGTGTACCTTCTAGTATTTGAGTGGTTTGGATTGTTGTTTTACCATTTACATATAATTCAATTATGTATTCGCCATCACCTAAATTGATCGCTGCATCGGTGGTGTTGGTAATTTCGATCGCTTTATTGTTGCTGCTACCTTCTACATATTCGGTAAACAGTACGTCTGCTTGGACTGACATGCTAGCCAATGGCAGCATTAGTGCAGTTACTAACTTCTTCATTATTTATGACCTTTTTATGAAGTGATTCTCCCCCCCGAGTGGGAGACCCATATAAATCGCCAATGAATGCTAAAGGAAATAAACTGTCTTAATTGACCGATTGGTCAGACAAGCGCATAAATGGTATTTATGAGCCGATAAGCAGATAGGTAAAATCAATTGTATTGATTACGATCAAGCTTGTTTTGCCGTTGCGGGCGGCAAAATAAGACCATAGTTTTTATCGTTAGATTTGAATGGAATAATTATGTCGATTTCTGAATTAATGAGTGCCGACCACAGACGCTGCGACCAGCTACAGGCCAGCTTTGAAGCGGCTGTAGAGAAAAATGAAATTGATAAAATAGTCACTATCTTTGATGATTTTTATGCAGCAGTTGACCGGCATTTTCGTATGGAAGAAGAAGTACTTTTCCCTGAATTTGAGTCAGTAACCGGCATGACTCGAGGGCCGACACAGGTCATGAAAATGGAACATCAGCAAATTCGCCAACAATTAGAAAGTCTTAAGCTGTCGTTGCAGCAAAACGATTATGAAAAAGCGCTGGGTGTTTCAGAAAATTTGTTGATTTTGACTCAGCAGCACAATATGAAAGAAGAGCAAATGCTTTACCCGATGACCGACCGTAGTTTACCCAATACAGCGGCGACGATTGAAAAGATGCAAGCAATACTCGTTGTACTTTAAGCTGCTTTCGCTCACCCCAATCACTTACAACCGTAAGCTCATGGTGTTTCGCTCACTTGCCGCCTACCGGCATCTCAAATTACTTTGAGTATGCGAGCTATTTAATACAAACAAAATATATCTATCGAGCGTTCAAATGAAATTGGATGTGAGTCAATTGGAGCCGCCTGAGCCAATGAAAAAAATTAGTCAGGCGCTGCTCACTTTTTCAAAGCAATTAGAGCAAGGTGAAGTGTTAGAGGTGTTGCACCGAAGAGAACCTTTGCCGTTGTATCCAAAATTAATTGAGATGGGCTTGCAATATACGGTTGAGCCGGTTTTTCCTCCAGGTTTCAAAATTAGGATTAGTAAAGCTTGAATGTTGCAGGGTTAAGTTTCGATCAAATCCCTCCTTTGAAAATTCCGTTTCGTTTTTATGCTGGCGCTGCGGCATTTGCATTTATTGCTGGTGTTCTGATGATTATTAATCAGTTAGCGCCGCAAGGGCAGGGGTTATGGTTTAGCCGCTGGCAGCCACAATTAATAGCTCTTGTTCATTTGTTTACGTTGGGCGTGATGGGCCAAGTGATGCTGGGCTCTTTGTTCCAGTTAATGCCCGTGTTGGCTGGCGCACCAATTCGTTTGGCCGAGCGATTGGCGCTGCCGATCCAACTGTTAATGGTTGTTGGTGTTAGTTTATTAAGTTGGGCGTTGTATTTTCAGAGCGCTGAATTTTATCCATACGCTGGTGGGCTGATATTTGCTGGGTTACTGCTGTTTTTAAGTTCAATGCTGCAATTTCTGCCGCAAATAAAAACACTTAGCCAATCACTGTTTGGTATTTCAATGGCGGCGATTTGTTTATTGTTGACGCTATTGTCTGGCCTGGCATTGTTAGGGGTTTTGGCTGGCTGGTGGGGGCTGGATTTAGCTCGCTGGACCAATAACCATGCAATTATTGGTTTGTTCGGCTGGGCAGGGCTGCTGGTAACCGTGGTTAGTTTCCAGGTGATACCGATGTTCCATGTCACCGCAGATTTCCCTGCAATCTGGAAGCGACTTTCGCCTTTATTAATTCTGATTTTGATTATCGCTAGCTGTTTGGTAGGCGGGTGGTTTAGGCAGTTGTTATTGTCTGGCGTACTCGGTTTATTGATTGCTCAGGCGGCATTGAGCATTCGTTTGTTATTGATCACCCGAAGGCGATTAACCGATGCAACACGCCGCTTTTGGCTGGTGAGTTGGAGTAGTCTGATTACCGGGTCGTTTGTATTGTTTGTCTCAGGATTGCAACAATATATTTCACTGCCGTTAACGCTCGATAGTATTCAATTTTCATTATTGGCGGGTTGGTTGCTTTTGATTGGTTTTTTCTATTCGGCCATTTTGGGCATGCTGTTAAAAATTGGCCCTTTCTTGGTGTTTTTGCGTTTACAGCGCAGGTGCATGGAAGATCCGCTGATGATGCCAAGAATTATGGAATTACCGGGCTTTAACGAAGTGCTGCCAAAAAGAAATGGCCGTTGGCTGTTGTTGTCACAAATTGCGTTATTGCTAACTGGTGTTGTTGGAATGTTTTGGCCGCCACTGATGTTGCTGGTTGGTATTATTATGGCGACGCAAGCCGTTTGGTTGTTGCTGGCAATTGTGTTGCCTTGTTGGCGTTTTCATCAAGATTGGTTGACTGGGAAGGTTTAAAGCATTGCTTTTACGTCGGTTAGAAAAGCATCAGCGCCTTCTGACGGACAACTCAGAATGTCAGATGGCGTTGCACTTATCTAACCTACAAATATCGTCAGTGGCGGTAAATATTTACCGCCAATTAATTTGCTAATCGAAATTTAATAACGCCGTCCGGTCAAGAATATTTAGCTCACGCCCATTCACTTCCATAATGCCCGCTTGCTCCATTTTCCGAATCACTCGAGAGAAGGTTTCAGGTTGAATTGATAATCGGGATGCCACCATTTTCTTTGGCATACCTAAATCGACTCGCATGCTATCTAACTCTTCCATCTGACCGATTAAAAAACGAACCACTCGATGGGTTGCGTTATTTAATGACAAGGTTTCGATTTCTTGAATCCGTTTGCGTAACCGGATACTGATTTGCCCTAATAATGCTAAAGACAATCGACTGTTTTCTTCGATTAATTCGATATAGCGCTGGCTATCAAATACAAATAATTGTGCAGGTTCGATTGCTTGTGCGGTGACTGGAAAGTTCGGCTGCTTGAGGAACATTACTGCTTCAGCAAAGCTTTGCCCTGAGCGGACTAACTCTAGAACCTTTTCGCTGCCATCGGGTGTCAGTCGGAAAAGTTTGATCGCACCATCAATCAAAAAGAAGAATTTATCGGCGGGTTGAGATTGGCTAAACAGTGTTTCGCCTTTTTCAATCGAGATAATTTCTGACTTATCGAGTAGTCGGCTGAAATCTTGTTCTGAAAATTCTTTAAATAAATGATGTTGCCGAAGTAGGGCAATATGGACCGGCATTGGACGCATCTGGCCGTCACTCCTGAAATAAATATTAAAATATGCAATTAACTTGCAGTGATATGGATATTAAAAAGGCGGGTTATCGCTAGATAACTCGCCTTTAATCATAACGTGTGTGCAGGCGGATTAAGGGTTAGCTGAAATTACTCTCAACACACCATACCGCAGCTTCTACGCGAGATCGTACTTGCAGCTTTTTCAAAATACTCTTTACGTGTACTTTTACTGTGCCTTCGGTAATGTCCAGCTTTAAAGCGATTCGCTTATTACTTAAGCCTTTGGCAATTAAACGTAAAATGTCACGTTCACGCTGGGTGAGTTGATGAATCGATGGCATTTTATGGCCGGACTGACGATCACGTAATGCTTGAGCCAGGATTTGACCTAACTCATCGCTGATCACCATTTTTCCAGATGCGGCTTCGACCAAATTAGCCAGCAGTTCTTCTGGTTCCATATCTTTCAATAGATAACCATCAGCACCGGCTTTTAAGCAAGAAACCACGTCAGCCTGGTTGTCAGAAACAGTTAGAATGACAATTCGAGAGGCGATGCCTCGGCGACGCATTTCTTTTAGCGTATCTAAGCCGGTCATGCCCTTCATGTTCAGGTCTAGTAAAACTAGATCTGGCTCATGTTGCAGCGCCAGCTCAATGGCTTCTTCGCCTTTGCCTGATTGGCCAATGACTTCAAGGCCGGGTTCCATCTGAATTAACTGATTTACGCCTTGCCGTAACAGCGGATGGTCATCAACCAGTAATATGGTGCACTTATCCATTATCTTCTCTGATGTACTCGGGCACAAAGGCCACTGAAACTCTAGTTCCCCCATTGGGCTGGGAACCGATTTTGAAGCTGGCTTTCAGGCTATCGGAGCGTTCTCGCATTATGGTCATGCCATAGTGGTTTTCTTTTTGGCAATTTTCTGGAATGCCAATGCCGTCGTCCAGGATTTCAATTTTTACTTTTTCTTGCTGTCGAGTGCAGTCCACTCGAATAATTTTCGCTCGGGAATGCTTAACTGCATTAGATACTGCTTCTCTGACGATCTGTAGCACATGAATGGTTTCATTGGCGCTCAGTGGGCAGAATCTCAATGTGTAGTCTATCTCGATTGCAATATCTGTCTGCTTGCGCAGGTCATAGACAGAGCCTTCCAGCGCTTTTTCCAAACTGGTTTCTTCCACCGTTAATCTGAAGGTGGTGAGCAGTTCGCGCAACTGACGATAAGCACTATTTAACCCTTGCTGTAATTCACCGGTAATCGCTTCACAAATTTCCGGATCATCTTTTTGTCGCTTTAGGCGCGTTACTTGGATTTTCAGATATGATAGAGATTGTGCCAATGAATCATGCAATTCTCTTGCAATCACAGCGCGCTCTTCCATCACACCAAGTTGACGCTTTTGAATCGACTGTTCATTCAGTTTTAACGTTGCGGCCAGCATATCAGCAAAGCTCTTTAATAACTGGAGTTGCCACTGACTTAATTCATCATCTGTTAATGCGCGAACATAACCATATTTACGGCCTTTCTCACATATTGGGATTTCAACACCGCCGGCGTTACAGCTATTGCAGCGCTGATTGCATTTTAGATCGGTAGAAATGACATCGTAATTGTGGGGTTCTTTCTCGGTGCTCAGGCATAAGCGAAGGTGCGGCATTTTTCCGATATCACGCAGTTCTTCAATTAATCCTTCGAGAACCTTTTTGCCCGGCCCTTGCTCATTTAACCAACGTGAAGCAGAAAATAAAAAATTCAATGCTCGATTGGCAGTGCGTAGGCTGTCGGTCTGTTCTTCTACTTTGCGCTCTAGTTCGTTTTGCGAGCGCGTGACGCGATCCGCCATTCGATTAAATGCTTTAGCTAAACCGCCCAGCTCATTATCACCGAAATCATCGAGCTGTTTGATTTTGCCTTGGCTAAGCGAGCGCGCCGCAGCCATAAACTGCGAAATAGGGCTAAGCAGGTTGCGCTTGACCAAGAAGGTAATTGATATAAGTACCAAAAAGGTTAGCGCGAGACAGATGGCTTGTGCTAATTCCAGCAAGTCGAGTTTTTGTTCGTTTCGTTGTTGGAGCTGAAAAACAAACTGATCTATTTTTTGTACAAAGTCATCGGCTTGCGACAGGTACTTGTCGTAAGTTCCAGCAACCAATGCTGGCTTCATTTCCACATTCCAGCGTCGACTGATCTCCTGAAAAGCGATGCCTTCTGGTGAATCGTTTAAATGTTGGTCCAAGGCGGGGTCTGCCAAGGTTTCATCGTAGCGACTAATATATTGCTTGTTTAGTATTATTTGAGGAGCTGAACGCACTTCACTAGCAATATTCCATGCTTGCATACGCAGTCGACCAGACTGGTTGATTGCCTGGGCATCATGCTCACTAAGCTTGGCCATAGTTAATGAAATTAACATGCTACTGAGCGCTAAAAGGCTCAATGCGCTAATGGCCCAAAATGTTTGACCCAAAAGGGAAAAGCCTGAAAGAAAGCTTCTACTGCGGTGTACCACCAATTACCTCCCGGCGGGTGTGCTTCACTCTGTGTGGATACTCATTCTATGGTATTTCATAAAAAAACAAAGGGTTACTAAAGAACCAACTACTACCTCTTATGAGAGGTGCGTATGCCGATTAATTGGACAGGGTGATCGAAATCAATTCTAACTGATTGTCGATGCAACTAATATCGAGAGCACCAAAAGCAACATGTCAAAGAGAATGAGCTTGAACCGGCGCGGTTTTATGACCGGACGCTTCAGAGAGGCGACGATCCGTCCTCCCTGGGCCACCGACAAATTTACAGATCAGTGCACTCGCTGCGGAGACTGCCTTAAAGCGTGTCCGGAGAAGATTTTAATTCCCGGCTCTGGCGGCTTTCCCGAAGTGAACTTTAGTTCTGGTGAATGCACTTTTTGTGAGGCTTGTGTTGACGTATGTCAGGAAGCGGCGTTAGTTAAGCAGCCAGAGCAAAAACCGTGGCTACACTATGCAAAGATCGGAGAAGATTGTTTGCCCCGTCGAGGTGTAATTTGCCGCAGTTGTTCCGAATGCTGTGAATCAGCTGCTATTCAATTTAGCTGGGCCGAATCGGGCGTGGCGCTTCCACAATTAGATCCTTCACTTTGCAATGGTTGTGGCGCATGCGTATCTGCCTGCCCAGTCAATGTAATTACAATAAGTTCCCAGGGAGTTGAGCATGAGTGAGCCAGAATACCGGGTTGCCGGGCTGGTAGTTCGCTGCAAACCCGAAAATTCAGAATCTGTTCGCCAACAATTAGAAGCAATGCCGGGTATCGAAGTTCATGGCGTTAATATTGACGGCGGCATGGCAGTTACTGCAGAAGAGCAACCGGGCGAACACCTGGTCGATGCCGTGGAACGAGTAAACCTTGTTCCCGGAGTGGTAGATATGTCACTGACATATAGCCATACAGAATGAAATGATATTTGCATCGTAGATTTTTAATCCAAGAAAAACTTTTAGGTCGAGGAGAAACTGTCATGAAAATCACACGTCGTGATTTCATAAAGTCTCAAGCGATTGCTGCAACAGCAGTAGCGGCAGGTGTAGCAGTACCTGCCAGTGCTGCAAATCTGATCGCAGGTCAGAGCAGTGATATTCATTGGGATAAGGCGCCCTGCCGTTTCTGCGGTACCGGCTGTTCGGTATTAGTAGGTACAAAAGAAGGTCGTGTCGTAGCAACTCAGGGTGATCCTGAAGCGCCGGTTAACAAAGGCTTGAACTGTATCAAGGGCTATTTCCTGTCCAAGATTATGTACGGTAAAGACCGCCTAACCAAACCATTACTTCGTATGACTAATGGTAAATACGATAAAAATGGTGAGTTCACCGAAATTGAGTGGGATACCGCTTTTGATGTAATGGCTGATAAATGGAAAGCCGCTTTACGTCAAGGTCTGGAAAAGGGTGAAATGCCTCCAGTCGGTATGTTCGGTTCTGGCCAATGGACAGTATGGGAAGGCTATGCAGCTTCCAAACTGATGAAAGCCGGTTTCCGTTCTAACCACATTGATCCAAACGCACGTCACTGTATGGCTTCGGCTGTTGGTGGCTTTATGCGTACCTTTGGTATTGATGAGCCAATGGGCTGTTATGACGATCTGGAAAAAGCCGATGCATTCGTGCTTTGGGGATCGAACATGGCAGAAATGCACCCAATCCTCTGGTCTCGCCTGACTGATCGTCGTTTGAGTTCACCGCATGTTCGAGTTCACGTGCTGTCAACTTATGAGCACCGTAGCTTTGAATTAGCCGACAACGGAATGATCTTCAACCCTCAGTCGGATCTGGCAATTGGTAACTTCATTAGTAACTACATCATTCAGAACAATGGTGTGAACGAGAAGTTTATCGGTAAGCATGTTCATTTCCGTAAGGGTGTTACCGACATCGGTTATGGTCTACGTCCAGAGCATGCGTTGCAAAAAGCAGCTAAAAATCCAAATTCAGGTGGTTCTAAGGAAATTTCTTTTAAGGAATTTGCTGATTTTGTCGCCGAATATACAGTTGAAAAAGCCAGCGAAATTTCAGGTGTGCCAGAGCACAAGCTGATCGAGCTCGCCAAGGTATATACCGATCCAAAAACCAAGGTAATGTCTACTTGGACGATGGGTGCTAACCAGCACACTCGTGGTGTTTGGATGAACAATATTCTTTATAACATTCACTTGTTGGTCGGTAAGATTTCTGAACCAGGTAGCGGTCCTTTCTCGCTGACGGGTCAGCCTTCAGCGTGTGGTACTGCACGTGAAGTTGGTACTTTCTCTCACAGACTGCCAGCTGATTTGGTTGTCAAGAAGAAAGCTCACCGCGATTTCGCAGAAAAAATCTGGAACCTGCCTGAAGGTACAATTCCGGCTAAAGTGGGCTACCACGCGGTATTGCAAAGCCGTATGTTGAAAGATGGCAAATTGAATGCTTATTGGGTTCAGTGCAACAACAATATGCAAGCCATGCCAAACATTAACGAAGAAGGTTACCCGGGTTATCGCAACCCTAAGAACTTTATCGTCGTATCTGACCCCTATCCAACGGTTACTGCATTAGCTGCTGATTTGATCCTGCCAACTGCAATGTGGGTTGAGAAAGAGGGTGCTTATGGTAACGCAGAACGTCGTACCCAGCTTTGGTATCAGCAAGTGCCTGCGCCAGGTGAAGCTAAATCTGACTTCTGGCAGGTCGTTGAATTCTCCAAGCGCTTCAAGACTGAAGAAGTTTGGCCAAAAGATTTGTTAGATGCGAACCCTGAATACAAAGGTAAAACTTTGTACGAAGTGCTTTATGCCAACGGTAAGGTCGACAAATTCCCACTGAGTGATTTCAAAGGTCGCATTAATGATGATGCAGACCATTTTGGATTCTACATCCAAAAAGGCTTATTCGAAGAATATGCTGAATTTGGTCGGGGCCATGGTCACGATTTGGCACCATTTGACATGTACCACAAAGCACGCGGTTTACGTTGGCCGGTAGTGGATGGCAAAGAAACCTTATGGCGCTTCCGTGAAGGTTATGACCCATATGTAAAAGCGGGTGAGGACTACAACTTCTACGGCAAGAAAGATGGTAAAGCATGGTTGTTTGCACTGCCTTATGAGCCAGCCGCTGAAGCACCAGATAAAGAATACGATCTGTGGTTCTGTACCGGTCGCGTTTTGGAGCATTGGCATACAGGTTCCATGACCAACCGGGTACCTGAGCTGCACCGTGCATTCCCTGATGCAGTTATTTATATGCACCCAGAAGATGCCAAAGCACGTGGCGTACGTCGCGGGCAGAAAGTAACGGTGTCTACTCGCCGTGGCGAAGTAGAAACTCGGGTGGAAACGCGTGGTCGTAACAAGGTGCCAAGAGGACTGGTATTTATGCCGTTCTTTGATGCCAAGCAGTTAGTTAATAAGCTAACTCTGGATGCGACTGATCCGCTGTCCAAGCAAACGGATTACAAGAAGTGTGCCTGTAAGGTAGTGAAGGCTTGATCTTAAAAGATCATTAAAGCCTTCGGAGCGCTGAAATGGATAACAAGTCACCTAAATCATCTACCCGACGTCAGTTCTTGGAACAGTCGGCTCGAACTGCAACAGGCGTAAGCTTGTTGGGATTCGGTCTGGCAATGCACGCTAAAAGTGGCGTTGCAGATCCATTGGCACTGCGACCACCGGGCGCATTGCCTGAAGAAGATTTTCTTTCAGCTTGCGTTCGCTGCGGCATGTGCGTTCGAGATTGTCCTTACGACATCTTGAAGCTGGGGCGAGTATTTGATCCGGTGACCACGGGAACACCGTATTTCACAGCTCGTAAAGCGAGCTGTGAAATGTGTGAAGACATTCCTTGTGTTCGAAACTGCCCAACCAATGCGTTGGACCGGCAGATGGAGGACATTGTGGATGCTCGAATAGGGTTGGCGGTTTTGATCGATCATGAAACTTGCCTTAACTACCGAGGTCTTCGTTGTGATGTGTGTTACCGGGTTTGTCCATTGATTGATGAGGCCATCACGCTTGATATGCAGCGAAATACAAGAACTGGCTTTCACGCTAAGTTCATACCGATCGTGCATTCCGAATATTGCACCGGTTGTGGCAAATGCGAAGAGGCCTGTGTACTAGATCAAGCTGCAATCAAAGTGATGCCAATTACGCTAGCAAAAGGCCAACTGGGTAAACACTATCGTTTGGGTTGGGAGGAGAAGGAAAAGGCAGGACATAGCCTGGTTCCTGAAATGCTAGACCTTCCAGACCGGATGCCAGGGAGTGCTCAGTAATGGCTAATTTAATACCAGGAAAAGAAAGACTCGAGCAAGACGGTTGGTGGGCTGCCCATCAATGGCTGGTGCTAAGAAGAGTGAGTCAGATTGCAGTATTAACACTGTTTCTGATTGGCCCTTTGGTAGGTGTCTGGTTGATTGAAGGCAATATGTCTTCCAGTTTATTGCTTGATACGATTCCATTAACTGACCCTATGGTACTGGGACAGTCGCTTACTGCAGGTCATTGGCCTGATGTAACGGCTTTGATTGGTGCCGGACTGGTGATGGCTTTCTACTTGTTAGTAGGTGGCCGAGTTTATTGCAGCTGGGTCTGCCCGATCAATATGATCACAGATTTAGCCAGTTGGCTCAGACGTAAACTAAACATTCGCACTTCAATGCGAATTGATAGCAATTTGCGTTATTGGTTACTGGGGCTAGCGTTAGCGCTGCCTCTGGCAACGGGCTCTCTAGTCTGGGAATTAGTTAATCCAGTGACGTTGTTTAGTCGCGGTTTGCTATTTGGACTGGGTTGGGGCTGGGGATTGATCGGTCTTATTTTTCTGTTTGATTTGCTGGTGAGCAAAAATGGCTGGTGCGGGCATTTGTGTCCAGTCGGCGCTTTTTACGGACTTCTTGGAAAATTCAGTTTTTTACGCATCAGTGCAGTCAAGCGCGAAGCGTGTGATGACTGCATGGATTGTTACAAAATTTGCCCTGAACCGCGGATTTTAAAACCGGTACTTAAAGGCATCAATAATCATGGACCTGTGATTGATACAGGTAGTTGTACCAATTGTGGTCGCTGCTTGGATGTGTGTGCCAAAGGGGTTTTCAAATACGCCATTCGATTGGAGAAAAGGTCATGAAATTTAAATCTTTCACCGCAGCTTTGGCGGTGGTGCTTATGCTGATCGGCGTAAGTGCGACAGCTGAAGTGACTTCGTTACGCGGTGATACAGCAACTGATGAAAATAACATTGCTGAGCACCCACGCAAGAACGTTGAAATCGACGGTGGTTTTGGTCTGAACTTTACCCACCAGCCGCCACTAATTCCTCACAGAATTCGTGGCTACAAAATCGATTTGAAAAGCAATAAGTGCTTGCAGTGTCATAGCTGGAAAACTTATCGCAAATACGGCGCAACCAAAATTAGTATCACTCACTTTGAAAATCGTGATGATCAAGTTTTGGCCGATGTTTCACCGCGTCGTTATTTCTGCTTGCAGTGTCACGTGCCGCAATCTGATGCAGCACCGATCATTGAAAATACTTTCAAATCGGCTGACAAGCAATAAGCTCCAGAGGACTGTGTAATGAGCATTAAAGGCATAATCTCTAAGCTCGCCAGTCCATCCCGGATCGCATTAGGCACACTGTTAATTGGTGGCTTTGTTGCAGGAATCATCTTTTGGGGTGGTTTCAATACCGGAATGGAAGCAACTAACCAGGAGCAATTCTGCGTTGGCTGTCACGAGATGAGAGAAAACGTATTCGAGGAATACAAAACAACGATTCACTATTCGAATCGTTCGGGTGTTCGGGCGACTTGTCCAGATTGTCACGTACCAAAAAATTGGACTGATAAGATCATCCGGAAAATCCAGGCTTCGAAGGAAGTGTGGGGTAAGTTGACCGGCAAGATCGATACTCGTGAAAAGTTCAACGAACACCGTTTAAGCATGGCGCAAAACGAATGGTCTCGGATGGAAGCCAATGATTCTCAAGAGTGTCGTAACTGTCACAACTTTGAATTCATGGACTTCACCATGCAAGAATCCCGTTCAGGCAAGGTCCACCAAAAAGCAATTGATGACGGAAATACCTGCATCGATTGTCACAAGGGTATTGCCCACCAATTACCAGACATGTCTGGTGTAGAAGGCTGGAAGTAAACTTTACTATCGGCTGGAATAAAACGGGCGGCAATCTTCGGGTGCCGCCCGTTTTATTTACAAGGACGTAATGTATATCGCAAGGAGGCAGGATGCCGATGCGTGTATTTACAAGGACGTAATGTATATCGCAAGGAGGCAGGATGCCGGTGCGTGTATTTACAAGGACGTAATGTATATCGCAAGGAGGCAGGATGCCGGTGCGTGTATTTACAAGGAAATAGTTGATGAATTGTAAGTTGTATCAATGCTACGACGAGCCACAACAGTTTTCGGAAAAGCTTTACCAAAAATGACTAATTAGCATTTCCAGCGCTAGCAATGTCAGCATCCAGCGAAAGATCTGCTTGAACCGTTGCTCAGGCAATCGGTTTTGTAATTTCAGGCCAAGTTGAGTGCCAATAAAACCGCTACTAATCATCAGCAGGCATAAGCCAATCCATTGTTGAAAAGCAAAGCCTACTAGCCCAAATAAAATCAGTTTCAAACCATGTTGAACACTCATTGCGCCGGCAAATAGTGCGCTGGTTTGTGCTTTTTTTAGCGACATACGGCTAATAAATGCGCCAACCAAAGGCCCGGTTGCACCGACAAACACTGAAAGAAAGCTGGTGCTGCTACCAACCATTGAGAATGGAATTTTTAGTGGAAAGCGATATTTACTCGGCAGCCACAGCAACCACAATACAAAAAAGCTGATCAACCAGCTTTGATCTTCCAATGCAAAGGCAATTAATAATAATCCGCCGAGTGCAGTACCAATTAAAGCACCTGAAGAAAATCGACCAATCAATTGAATATCAAGATGTTTTCTTTGTAAATATAAGCGGCCGCTATTCGAACCTAGCTGAACAATCGCATGTACCGGAATAACTACTTCAGCAGGTAAAAACCAGATCAGTACCACCAACATTAATAAGCCGCCACCGGCACCGACTGCTGCGGTCATGGTAGAGGTCATTGCAGCAATCAGTACTAGCAAGACAATCACCCAACCAGTGAGTGGTGTGGGAAAAAGTAGGTCGGGCAACGAGATCTCCAGGAAATTCAAATGCTGAGGAATGCACTTGTTAGCTTGCTTATCTTGAAATTATGCTTTTTACCAAACGAGATAAAGACGGCTTTAGTTGTAGACGCGTTGAGATATAACCTAACAGCCAAGTTGTGTGGGATGATAATTAAAGCGCTAGCTATGCAGTGTGTTTTGCTGAAAAGCCTTTGGTGATAAACCAAAAAAACCTTTGAACAGTCGACTGAAATGGCTGGGGTTGTTAAAGCCCAATCGAAAGCAAACATCGGTTACTCGGGTGCCTTTGTTTAGCAGTTGCTTGGCTTTATTGAGTCGGATTAATCGCTGAAATTCACAAGGGGTCATCTGCAGTTTTTCACGGAAGACCTTAAACAAGTTGCTGCGACTCATGCAGCTAATCTTTCCTAATTGATCGATATCTATCGGTTTTTCGATATGATTTTCAATGTAATCAATCGCGGCATTTAACCCGTTGTGATCCGGCTGTTGCTGGCTATGGCTGAGTAAAAAATCGGCATGCTGGTGTCGAAGTAGCCGCATGACTAATTCTGAAACGCCCAAATCGATTAAAAAACTTCGATCCTGATGATTCTCACTGAACACTTTTGCTAAGCGTTCTAATAGTTTTTGAGTCGCGGTTGTATGGTGGAGGTGCAAAGTTTTTTGCTGCTGCCAGTTGTAGCAGTTATCAGATGATAGCTGGTGGTGGTTAAGCTGCTCGGCAATACGGTTTACTTTTTCTCGACTAATTTCAATCGTCAGGCAGGAGGTGGGCGACTGTAAGTCGGCATCAGGAAAATCAATTTCAATGTTTTGTTGCGGTGCAATAATAAAACTTTCGTGGGGAATAAATACTTGCGGAACAGAATTTAACTTCAATTGATTATGGTGAATCAGCTTTTTTCCACTAATCATGCCGCAAAACAGCAGCTCGTCCGCTTTAAAAGGGACTTTTTCAATCTGCTGATAAGTATCGTAAATACTGAGCTCTGACTCAGGCCCAATAAAAGCTGTCTGATTTTCTATCAATTTTTTTAAACCAGTATTTTTTCTCAGCATATTTTATTCTGCCAGTTAAACGTTTTGTTTTTAAAGTAAGCCTTGTTGGCGGCCACTTCATTGGTATGCTTGATAACCATAAATAGATGTTTATCTGAACAGATCTAACCCGGCCTTTTTACTTGAATTAATCGGCGTAACGACAGAAGGTTTTCTCTAGTGTGGAGAAATGTCACTTTTGCTTCAAAGATGTAGATAATTAGCGACTTTAGAGCATTAAGAAATATCAGGTCGTGCTTGGTTTGCGGCGTTTGCGGGCAAATTGTAAAAGGGTGGCCTGCTATCAACAGGTCACCCTTTGTTTAGATGTAAATAGTTAGATAGTGGATTGTTTAATTTAGATATTAAGCCATCAGCAGTGCGCGCCAACTACTCTTGCCAAAAGAATAGCTCTCCGTCGCCACCGCCAATCGACAGGTTTAGCTCATACCCGCCATCAATGGCGATTAAGGGAACCGTTTCGGATGCGCCAGTATTTTTGTTGACCTTCTTTAGCGTTCCGCTTTGTGAAAACACTAGTCTGATATTTTGCTTTGTCTCTTTAGAACTACCGAATTGCGCTTTGAAAGTTCGTCCATTGCCTGAAGTTTGTCCATTAACCACCATAAAATATTTAGGTGCTTGACTGGAAAAAAATGACAGTTGCTGTTCGGATAGATTGGGAAGCAGGTCGAAATAGCCGATAAATACATCTTGTGCTAATCCATTATTTACTGTTTCCGGGTTTACTACTGTCACGCTTTCTATGTGATATGACGGATTGCGATCGCGACTCCAATCACCAAACTGAAAATAACCATTATTAAATCGCCCGGGTAGATCGTTATCTACTATATTTTTCACGCCATCTGTCAGCTCAAGTGTTTGGCCTGATACTACGGCTAAGTCGATGTTCTGAAGCCGAACCAGATGAGGTCCTAAATTTCGCATCTGTTTAAAGATGTTTGCATACTCAAAAAAATGATGGGTAGGCCAGCCATCTTCGCCGAATAGGAAGCTTCCATACTTGTCATATTCCACTCTAAACAGACTGAACCATTTGGCTCCAGCGGCCATGGCAATAAATGGAATGAATTTTTTCTGGGACTCAGTAAATTCGTACCATCCCTCTGCGTATGAATTGCCGCCGGTTTTGTAGGCGCCGAGATACAAACCAAATGGGATAGGTTTGTTGCCAGTAAGATCCACGCCTAATGATGCATATTTGCGTGGGCCATTCATATTTTTTAAAGCGAGGTAGGGGACATCTTCGTCACGCCCTGAAGATGAGTAGACGTAATAGTCATAAGTCAGCATGTCTGGCTCAGCATTAGTCATGTAATGCTCCCAGTCCGCTATTGATCGAAACTGACCTTCAACCTGATTGGTATGGATAATCTGATCTGGAAAATGCGATCGGGCATATTCAAACCAAGCTAGAGTATTTCTACGCTGAATTAAATCACCGTACTCTTGCTCATCTCCTAGGCAAATGCTGACGCCTTTGCTGAGGTTGTCAATTAGAGCCTGTGGAATAAGAGGGCTGTCGCCTGTTGTTGGAGGTAGTGCAGTCAGTTTGCTGTTTCCAAAGGGGAATTTTGCAGCTGACCAAAGTAGGTCAGGATTTCTTGATAGAAAATTTTCTGGGTAAAGAGAGCGCTGACTATAATTTGCAACGCCAGTAATATTTAGTCGGTCAAAATCCTCGCGTGACAGTTCCCGCCTACCTGATCCTTCAATAGGTATCCAAGCTTGGACCTGTAGCCCCTTTTCAATTAATACTTTTTGCCCATGGGAAATATCTCCGTAAACATTTTGCTGAAATATCGGCAGCTTGAAGGTTTTAGGAGAGTAGGGCTTAGCCGGTTCGATATATCGATACAGTTTGAAATCAGCGACGCGAGCCACGCCATTCCAGGTTGAATGTATGGCCAATCGTAGATACCTAGCACGCCTCGGTTCAGGTAGGTGCAGATAATAAAATATTTGGTCTGTGGATGGCGCAAAGCCAGCGTTTATAGCTGCTTGGCGTCCAGTCCATTCATTACTTCCGAAGGCGACATCATCTAGAGATCTCACATAATTCACACCGTCATCGCTGGTATAGAGCGAAATCTTACGCAGTCGCCCTTGGGTTAACTGATTGATGTCGGGGATCATGCCGATTTTTCCGACTAGGTATTGGTGTCCTAAATCTATATCAATAGTTTGATTTTCTGTTGAATTAGCGACCCAGTGCGTAGCGCTGTCACCATCGAATGCATTGGCAATGCCGCTATCATTGGCGCTGGAAGTTGCCTGAATGCTCAACTCACTATTTGGGATTTGTGTCATCTTAAACGCATCAACAACCAGAGTGTCATCTTTGGTGTAGGCCACATTTCGAATGGTGATTTTTGTTCCCGTTCCTTCTGGCGCTTTTTTTCCAGTCACAACAAGTTTTAATATATGCTCGCCGCCACTGATTTTGGGCTCAGAAAAAATGAATGCGTTGCGATCTCTTGGAGCGTTATTGTCTTCACTACGCAGAAAAACCCCATCCAAATAAACGTCCATAATGCCTTGATCTGGGCCTTTGATTCCGTTTACCACAATGCTTGTTCCGTTAAACCGAATGTTAACGTAAGCCCCCGTGGTGTCGGACCAAGTATTCTCGTCTCGATGCCAGCTGCCTGAGTAGTCAATATGTCCATTGGCAGTAGATTCATCATCTTGTTCGATAATCACCTGCTCTAGGGCAAAGGATGATGGCGAAGTAAGACCGATGCAGAAAAAAAGTAGTGCGGAGCAGATAGTTTGAGCGGTGAGTTTTAAATTTTTCATTTTAGATGCCTTTAGAATAAAACCCATCGCCTGAACTAAAAGGAGGTACTGCACTGTGGCATCCGAAAGAGATAACTATCTTGACAGAGCGAGAAATTGAGTCTGCAGTGAGGGAAGCGAGGTGAATGGGTCGATACTTTCTGTATTCATACACGAACAATATTAATTAAAAAATATAGCATAATATCAATAGATTACTGTCAATACCACATCGCGATGATCTTCTTGAGTCATCCGTTAGTCTTGTTGTTTCCAAAATGCACGGCTGAGCATAAAGCAAACACTCACAGTCAAATTTATTAGATTGATGGGCAAGTATGTCTAGTGGTGGCGTGGATACAATTCGATAAAGATCAAAAAGATGTTTTCAAAGCAGCTTCTATTTAACTCATTGAGTTTTTTATATTGCTGGTTTGTTTCGAATGAATTTTTTAGTACAGCTTTTAAATAACTGAAACCTAAGTGATAGGTTTTATGTCGCGCTGCAGCAAAAGGTTGTGCTTTTATAAAATAATAATTGAGGAGCAGAACATTGATTTATGAAAATCCGAATACCTCAGGTTCAGTAGTCAGCCTTAAACCTCGTTATGAAAATTATATTGGTGGCGAGTGGGTTGCGCCTGTTAGTGGGCAATATTTCGATAATGTTACGCCGGTTAACGGCAGTGTTATTTGTCAGATTCCTCGCTCAAATGCCGATGATATCAATCTTGCATTAGATGCCGCGCATAAAGTCAAAGACAGTTGGGGCAAGACCTCTGTTACTGAACGCTCCAACCTACTATTAAAAATTGCCGATCGAATCGAACAGAACCTCGAATTACTGGCCGTGACTGAAACATGGGATAACGGCAAGGCGGTTCGTGAAACCCTAGCGGCAGATATTCCACTGGCGGCTGACCACTTTAGATACTTTGCCGGTTGCTTGCGTGCCCAAGAAGGTAGCTTGGGTGAAATTGATGAGCACACGGTTTCTTATCATTTCCATGAGCCATTAGGTGTGGTCGGCCAAATTATTCCATGGAATTTCCCAATCCTAATGGCGGCTTGGAAGCTAGGCCCGGCATTAGCGGCCGGTAATTGTGTGGTGTTAAAGCCAGCAGAACAAACTCCAATGTCGATTCTGGTGCTGATGGAAATTATCGGCGATCTGTTGCCTGCCGGTGTACTCAATATTGTTAATGGATTTGGTAAGGAAGCCGGTCAAGCGTTGGCCAGTAGCAAGCGGATTGCCAAAATTGCTTTCACAGGTTCTACGCCGGTCGGTTCACAAATCCTCAGTTGTGCCGCTAAAAACATTATTCCATCCACGGTAGAACTAGGTGGCAAGTCCCCGAATATTTACTTTAAAGATGTGATGGATTTTGAAGATGAGTATGTCAGCAAATGCGTAGAAGGTTTGGTGCTAGCATTTTTTAATCAGGGAGAAGTGTGTACTTGCCCATCGCGGGCATTAGTTCATGAAGATATTTATGATGAATTCATGGCGATGGTGGTCAAACGCGCAGCTGAGATCAAGCGTGGTAACCCACTAGATACCGAAGTGATGGTCGGCGCTCAGGCTTCCATGGAACAGCATCAGAAAATATTGCGTTATCTGGAGCTAGGTAAAAAAGAAGGCGCAGAAGTTTTAATCGGTGGTGGTGAAGCAAAGGTAGGTGAAGGGTTTGAAAAAGGTTTTTACATCGAACCGACCTTGCTAAAAGGCACCAATGAAATGCGGGTGTTTCAGGAAGAAATCTTTGGCCCAGTGGTGGGTGTCACTACATTCAAAACTGAAGCGGAAGCGCTCGCCGTGGCTAACGATACTGAATTTGGTTTGGGTGCCGGTGTCTGGAGTCGAGATACCAACCTAGCTTATCGAATGGGGCGGGGCATTCAGGCTGGGCGTATCTGGATGAATTGTTATCACGCTTATCCGGCACATGCGGCATTTGGCGGTTATAAAAAATCTGGCGTTGGCCGCGAAACCCACAAAATGGCACTGGAGCATTATCAGCAAACCAAGAACATGCTGGTGAGTTACGATATTAATCCGCTGGGATTTTTCTAATATCGGAATGTTTTTAGATATAAAAAACCTACCTGCATTTTGTAGGTAGGTTTTTTTAACAACGCACTAATTAAACCGCAGGCTCCATGCCCGGTTTATTAAACCAGTAGCCGCTGCAATGATCGTTTTCAGCCGTCGGCACTTCGCCATTAGCAAAAGCACTTACCGCATTGATAAAGTTTTCTGGATGCGGGCTGAATCGGAAGATATCGACACCGGCATCGATGGCTTGTTGCTTTAAATAACGTAAGTCTTGGCGGGCACCTGACATAGTTTGAATGCCATTAATCACGAATACTTTTTGATCTTCGCGGGAATTAACCGCTAATCCTTCTGGCCATTGGCCACAAATGAATTGGCAATCATCCTTGGGTAAATTTTTAGCGCGGGCCGAAAAGCAACGGGCTGAGTAGGCCAGTGGTAAATGGCCGTAACCAAATAACTCCACTTCAAACTGATCACGAAAACCTTGGGCTTTTGCGCTGTCTAAAACTGCTTTTAATTGATCGCCGCTCATTTCCACTGGTGGCGCCCAGCGCGTCATACCTAGGTCAACCAGGAACTTAAGGGTGGCGGTGTTGTAAATGTTGAGCGCTGCACCGCCAACAAAGGCGATTTTTTGCTCAGCCAATAAATGGATTGCGCCCATGTCATTGGCTTCGACCATAAATTGACCGTTGTTGCAGAGGGTTTTCAGTGTTTTAAGTTCTGATTCTGCTTCTAACAAAACCATTGAAGATAAAACCACTTGCTTGCCAGTTTCGGCAATTTTGGCGGCTAACTCGATCCACTCGCTGGTTTTTAAACTGCGCCTTTTGCTGCAAACCGTTTCGCCTAAATAAATAATATCGGCATCGCTTTGCATTGCTTGCTGGTAAAAAGATTCCAGCTGTTCTTTATTCCAGAACCACAACACGGGTCCAATACTGGTTTTCATATTGCTATCCAACCTAATGTTATTGCCAGCTGCGGTGGTAAGGGCCAATAGTGGTTTGGCTGCCTTCAGAAACCTTGTCTAATACTTCGGTCCACTGCGGTTCGATCTGAAGCGTGCTGTGATTGCCTAGGCGATCTAATGCATGACGCCATACACCCGTTACTTGCTTGGCATAAGCCGGGCTGCGCTGGCGACCTTCCAGTTTAATGGCGCACACACCGGCATCGCGTAATTCAGGTAATAAATCCATGGTGTTGAGGCTGGTTGGTTCTTCCAAGGCATGGAAAATATTACCGTCAACTTCAAAGCGCCCTTTACATAAAGTCGGGTAACCTGCATTTTCGCCATCTTTATAACGATCAATTAATACATCGTTTAAGCGGCATTCCAAACCTTGTTCCGTTTCTTGCCAGCGGACATGGCTAGCAGGAGAGCAGCAACCATTACAGTTAGGTGATTCGCCGGTCATGTAAGAAGAAAGATGACAGCGACCTTCGGCCATAATGCACAAACTGCCAAAACCGAAAACTTCTAATTCTACTGGGCTGGCCTGGCATAAGTGCTTTACCTGGGCAATTGACAACACGCGAGGTAATATCGCGCGTTTAATACCAAAATGCTGGTGATAAAGATTCAGTGCTTCTTTATTGGTTGCACTACCTTGAACCGACAAATGTCGTGACAGGTTGGGGTGTTTTTTTGCCGCATATTCTAAAGTGGCGACATCGGCCAGAATTAGCGCATCAACGCCTAAGTCTGCCGCTTTATCGACCGCTGATTTCCAGTGATCCAGTCGACCTTCCGATGCATAGGTATTAATCGCAACAAAAATTCTACGGTCATGCTTTTTTACATAATCAACCGCTTGCTTTAATTTGGGGCCGGCTAGATTCAAGCCTGCAAAGTGACGCGCATTGGTGTCATCTTTAAAGCCGATATAAACCGCATCGGCGCCTTCATCAACCGCTGCTTTTAATGCTGGCAAACTACCAGCTGGGCAAACCAGCTCCATCACTATCTCCTGATTAAAATTTGCTAAGCACAGTGATGTGCTTATGGCTTGATTCGTTTTTATTAAAACGAACTGGTTGAGCTGAAGATCCGCCGGTTAATTCCGAAATGAAATAATGAATTGGGGTTTCACTTACCAAATTTCAGGTTTGATCAAAAGCTTTTTCAACCTGTGTGCGATATGCCGATTGAAGCGCGTTTTTCGATTGGCCGCCTTGACCTGAAACCGCTCTAGGTCAAGCATTTTGGTCAAAATAGTTAATTATCGTCAAAGCGCTAGTATATGGGGTTATTTTTTGCTTGTGGTAATTCATAAGGGTTAACTCTAAATAGAGGGGTGTTAATACTCCTATTTATTTGCTTATTAAAATATATATTCATGATGAATTTATTTGATGTTTTTATCTATAACGCGATGACTTGTATTAATTAATGAGTTTTTAATCATATGGCTGAATCGATTAATTAGTTTTGCTTGCTGCTTTTCTATAACTGAAGTCAATCTTTAATCTGTCAGACATTTGTTTACTAACGCAGCATGACTCTGGTCAGCGTCATTCGGTGACAAAGGCGGCAGGATTTCTGGTTGATATTACAAATTCGTATAAGACCCGGAGAAAATCAGGGATGTTCTATATAGTGCTTTGTCGTGACAACCCGTCAAAAAAATCATTGCGGGTTGAGCATGAGAGTGAACACCATCAGTGGTTAAGAGAGCAGCAGCATCCTGTGATGGTTCGGCTGTCTGGCCCGCTATTGAATCAAGAAGAGAACTCTAAAGATGGTTCTTTGCTGGTATTAGATGCCGATAGTTTGGATGTGGTTGAAAAATTTGCTTATGAAGACCCGTTTCAGAAAGTGGGGCTTTATGAAGAGATCGTGATCAAGCCATGGCCGTGGGGCATAGGTTTGGCACTGGAAGGTGGTTTAGAGAGTGATCCACTGTAGGTTTATTGCACTGCAGATATTGATTAATCTGAAGTGGTTTTTCGCTTTTTTGTGTATTAATTTAAATGAAAAATAATATTAAGGTAGCTGAATATAATAAATGTCTATATCAGCATTATAATGTGCCTAAGCTTATGTTTGCGGTAGGTTTGATAAGCTAAAGACGCCATCAGACACTTTTAATTTTTTGTCTGATTTCGTTAACACTCATCAAACCTACAGCGTCGGCTAACTGTCGGTATTGCCAATTACTTCAGGTATATTTTGTGCCAGCCAACTGGCTACTAATTGAGTGGCGGTGCCGTTATGCACTTCATCGAATTGGCTCATGGTCGCTGATGGCTCTAAGTTTAATTCCACGCAATGTGCGCCGGCTATTTTTGCCGCTTCAACAAAACCTGCCGCCGGATAAACATTGCCTGATGCTCCAATGCTGATAAATAAATCGCATTGTTCTAATTGCCGATAAATTCGGTCCATCTGGTAGGGCATTTCACCAAACCAGACAATATCAGGTCGCAAGCTGCCGATTTGTTGGCAAGCAGGGCAAATGCTTTTTGATGAACTGTCGGTCAATTGTTCAGTTCGCTGATCACAGGCGAGACAAAAACTCTGCAACAACTCACCATGCATATGAATTAGATTTTGACTGCCCGCGCGTTCGTGCAAGTTATCGACGTTTTGAGTTACTAGCAGGAATTCACCTGCACACTTTGCTTCAAGTTTTGCTTCAAATTCTGCCAAGGCAATGTGTGCGGCATTCGGTTGAATCTCTTTCGAAAGTAACTGTTGGCGGCGCTGGTTGTAAAACTGATGAACCAGCGCAGGATTCTTTGCGAAAGCTTCAGGGGTGCAAACATCTTCAATTTTATGATCTTCCCAAAGGCCGTCGCTGGCACGGAAAGTTCGTATTCCAGACTCAGCTGAGATACCCGCGCCAGTTAAAACAACGATTGACTGATAATTCATTCCGCGATCTCCTTGATAATCCTTTCGCAAGTTATTAGGCACGAAAAGTATAAATTTCCGACTTTCTAGGCTCAGCTGAGATACCTACACCGATTAAAACGACAATCGAGTGATAATTCATTCATCAATCTCCTTTGCTGCTGGCCAGAAAGCTGGGATAATCGCCCATAATTTTTTTACCCAAGAGTGACGGGATTCATGAGCGAAGCCGAGAGTAAGGCCGGATCTAACTTTGTAAAAGCTATCGTAGCTGCAGATCTGGAAAGCGGTAAGTATCAGGCGATTCAAACACGTTTCCCGCCTGAGCCCAATGGCTACTTGCATCTGGGTCACGCAAAATCTATTTGTCTTAACTTTGGCTTGGCTAAAGCATTTGGTGGCGAATGTAATTTGCGGATGGATGACTCCAACCCAACCAAGGAAGACATTGAATACGTTAACTCAATTGCCGAAGACGTAAAATGGCTCGGCTTTGAGTGGGCAGGCGATATTAAATATACCTCTAGCTACTTTGATCAGCTTTATCGCTGGGCTGAAGAGCTGGTGGAAAAAGGCTTGGCTTATGTGTGTGAGCTAGATGCCGAACAAACCCGCGAATACCGTGGCAGCTTGACCGAAGCTGGCAAGCACAGCCCATGGCGTGACCGTAGTGTTGAAGAAAACTTAGATTTACTGCGCAAAATGAAAGCCGGTGAATTTAAAGATGGCGAAAAAATGTTGCGCGCAAAAATTAACATGGCCGCGCCTGATATGTGTATGCGTGACCCGGTGATGTACCGAATTCGTCATGTTGAGCATCATCAAACCGGCAATAAGTGGTGCATTTACCCAATGTATGACTTTGCCCATGGCTTGTCGGATGCACTGGAAGGCGTGTCCCACTCGGTATGTACTTTAGAGTTCGCGGCAAACCGTCCTTTGTATAACTGGTTTATCGATAACTGTACTTCAGTGGTGCCTGCTGAATTGGGCCGTCCACACCAGTATGAATTTTCGCGTCTTTCGCTGGAATACACCGTACTCTCTAAGCGCCGCTTAATTCAATTGGTTGACGACAACCATGTTAATGGTTGGGATGATCCGCGGATGCCAACTGTTTCTGGTTTGCGCCGTCGTGGTTATACCTCAGCTTCGATTCGTGAATTCTGTGATCGAATTGGTGTCACCAAGTCTGATGGCGTGGTAGAAATGGCCAGCTTGGAAAGCTGTATTCGCGAAGACCTAGAAAACAGTGCCTGTCGCGCCATGTGTGTGTTGGATCCGGTGAAAGTGATTATCACCAACTATCCAGCAGACAAAGAAGTGGAGTGGCTAACTGCACCATCACACCAGAATATTCCAGAACTGGGCGAACGTCAGCTGCCATTTACCAAAGAAATCTGGATTGACCGAGCTGACTTCCGCGAAGAAGCCAACAAAAAATTCAAGCGAATGGTAACTGGCGGCGAAGTACGTTTGCGTAACAGCTATTGCATTCGTGCCGATGAAGTGATTAAGGACGAAAGCGGTGAAATCATCGAGTTGCGTTGTAGCTACGATGAAAATACTTTGGGCGTAAATCCTGAAGGCCGTAAAGTTCGTGGCGTGATTCACTGGGTGAGTGCAAGCCATGGCAAGCAAGCGGAAGTTCGTATTTACGATCCGCTGTTCTCACAAGCTAACCCAATGGCGGCAGAAGATTTCCTGTCGACCTTGAACCCAGATTCATTGACGGTTAAGAAAAATGCCTGGATCGAGCCAAGCCTGGTTGATGTTGCTGCGGGAACCAACTTCCAGTTTGAGCGCGAAGGCTATTACGTTTCTGACCCGGATTCGACCGCAGAGAAGATGGTATTTAACCGTACTGTGCCACTGCGTGATACCTGGGCCAAGATCGAGAAGAAAAACTAGATTTTTCATTGGCTTTCGATGATTAGTTTAAAAACGGCCTTAACTGGCCGTTTTTTATTTTCCAAGTCTTCCAAACGCTCACGTGGTTGTCACTGGGAGCGATGTTGGCGGGGCCGTAATGGTTTTCGCATGTTAAGAAAGGTGCGGGTTCGATGCTGTGATTTCTTTTGCGTCTTTTTAGCTCAAATCATCCCAAGGTCATGGCAGGTAGCTTGAATATGGCCGAGATTAGCCGGATCATCGGCGGCAAAGCGATTTGCTTTCATCAATTGCAGGGTTTTCTATGTTTACCGGAATTGTGCAGGGTACCGCCCCTGTAAAATCAATCGAGAAAAAAAGCCAGTTACACCGAATTTGGGTCGAATTACCAAAAGATCGGCTAGAAAATCTGCAAAATGGTTGCAGCATTGCAATTAATGGCTGTTGTTTAACGCTGGTTGAGCATATGGGCGATATGGTGGCATTTGATGCCATGATGGAAACGCTGCGCCTGACTAACATCGGATTGTTGCAAGAAGGCAGCTTGGTAAACTTTGAGCGGGCAGCACGATTTGGCGATGAAATTGGCGGGCATTTATTGTCGGGTCATATTCATGATATGGCTGAAATTGTTGAAATTCGTCAGCCTGAAAATAACTGGGAAATCTGGTTCGAGACCGATGCCAAGTGGGCTGATTTTTTACTGGCCAAAGGTTTCGCATCGATTAATGGTTGCAGTCTGACTTTGGGTGAAGTGCTCGAACAAGGCGAGAAGGTGCGTTTCAATATTTTCTTGATTCCAGAAACACTGGCGATCACTACCTTCGATAGTTTGTTAGTCGGTGATAAGGTGAACTTGGAAATTGATGCCCAAACACAGGCAATTGTTGAAACGACTCGTAAAGTGTTGCAGCAAAAATTTGCTGATGGCTAGCGTGGGTTGAAGCCGCGCCAAAGCAGAAATGCTAGAACTACTATTCAGAGTTGATTGCATCTTTTCGTAGGTCATCCCTGAGCCTCGGCGAAGCGTGACATTTCGTTGGTGAGTCCGACCTACATTAAAGGTGCTTATTTGATGGCTAGCGTGGGTTGAAGCCGCGCCAAAGCAGAAATGCTAGAACTACTAGCAATGTGATTGCATCCAAAGTGCCTGATGGCTGACTGGCAGTTTCTGCCTGGGCCATCAGTTGGTTGCTAAAAACTAACACTGAAGTTGCGCCAATCCATAGCTTGCGTTTCATGTTTCATTCCTGTTTTTGTCTAACGATCCGTATCAGACGATCCTGACTGCATCAACTCAGCCGCCTTAAACTACCCAGAGTATTAACCAGACTGGGTTTATCTGCGAATAAATTGCTAGCTGAATTCACTGCGATTGTATGTATATTCTAAAATGATATAAAAAACACTCTTCTTATAATGTGATTTGATTTGTTATATTCATTGTCCATTCAGTTTTTCAGAATTGGACTCATGGATAAGAATTTCCTGACCCACCTAAAACAGTTGGAAGCCGAGAGCATCCATATTATTCGCGAAGTCGCTGCTGAGTTCGACAATCCGGTGATGTTGTATTCAATCGGAAAAGATTCCTCGGTGATGCTGCACCTAGCACAAAAGGCATTCTTTCCTGGCAAGATTCCTTTTCCGTTGATGCATGTTGATACTGATTGGAAGTTCCGCGAAATGATCGAGTTTCGCGAGAAAATGGCAAAGAAGTACGACTTCGAGTTGCTAGTGCACAAGAATCCAGAAGGCATGGCGATGGGAATGAACCCATTTGTTCATGGTAGTGCGACCCATACCGACGTGATGAAGACCCAAGGCTTGAAGCAGGCTTTAAATAAATACGGCTTTGATGCTGCCTTTGGTGGTGCACGTCGAGATGAAGAGAAAGCTCGCGCAAAAGAGCGGGTTTATTCTTTCCGCGATAAAAACCATCGCTGGGATCCAAAAAACCAACGCCCTGAGCTGTGGAATATTTTTAATGGCCGGGTGGATAAAGGCGAGAGCATTCGAGTTTTCCCATTATCCAACTGGACTGAGTTAGATATTTGGCAATACATCCATCTAGAACAAATTCCAATTGTTCCTTTGTATCTGGCTAAAGAACGTCCGGTCGTTGAGCGCGATGGTGCGCTGATTATGGTCGACGATGATCGGATGCCGATTGAAGATAAAGATGAAATTCAGCACAAAATGGTCCGTTTCAGAACGCTTGGTTGTTACCCATTAACGGGAGCAGTGGAGTCTGATGCGACTTCATTAACTGATGTGATTCAGGAAATGCTGTTGACCAAAACATCGGAGCGCCAAGGTCGAATGATCGACCATGATTCGGCAGGTTCGATGGAGAAGAAAAAGCAGGAAGGTTATTTCTAGCTTAATTCTTTGCTGCGTAATTTTAAAAAAGTGCGCAAAAAATACTGTGACTGACGCTAATAGGCTAACTGCTGCTGGATATTTGATATGAGCCACCAATCTGAACTGATCGCTGAAGATATAAACGAATACTTGCACCAACATGAGCAAAAAGAACTGTTGCGGCTGCTAACTTGCGGCAGTGTTGACGACGGCAAAAGTACCCTGATCGGCCGTTTGCTGCATGATTCAAAAATGATTTATGAAGATCAGCTGGCAGCCGTTACCAAAGACAGTGATCGCATGGGTAATGCCGGCGAAAAACTCGATTTGGCATTGCTGGTTGATGGTTTGCAAGCTGAACGAGAGCAGGGCATCACGATTGATGTTGCCTACCGTTATTTCTCGACAGATAAACGCAAATTTATTATCGCCGACACCCCGGGTCATGAGCAGTACACTCGCAATATGGCAACCGGTGCATCTAACTGCGATTTAGCAATTATTTTGATTGATGCCCGTTATGGCGTGATGACGCAAACGCGCCGCCATAGTTTTATTGCTTCGCTACTCGGTATTAAACATATCGTTGTCGCGATTAATAAAATGGATTTAAAAGATTTTGATCAATCGGTATATGAATCGATTAAAGCGGATTATTTAGAGTTCTCTGACAATCTGACTTTTGGTGACATTCAGTTTGTACCGATTTCAGCATTAGATGGCGACAATGTGGTCAGCGTTAGCGAGCGTTCTCCCTGGTACCAGGGTAAGCCACTAATGGAAATTCTTGAAACGGTAAAAATCGCTAACGATAAAAATTTCGATGATTTCCGTTTGCCGGTGCAATACGTTAATCGTCCTAATCTGGATTTCCGCGGTTATTGCGGCACGATTGCTTCTGGCGTCATCAAGCCGGGCGACCAAGTTTCAGTATTGCCGTCTGGAAAATCGAGTCATGTAAAATCAATCGTTACTGCCGATGGTGATTTGCAGCGGGCTTTTGCGGGTCAGGCTGTCACCGTCACTCTAGAAGATGAAATTGATATTAGCCGTGGCGATATGTTGGTTCGGGCGGATAATCCTTGTCAGGTGAGTCAGAAGTTAAAAGCACATGTAGTGTGGATGGCTGAAGACGTTATGCAGCCAGGCAAACAGTACCTGATCAAACAAGCAACCACGGTAACTCCGGGTTCGTTTACTGCAATCAATCACAAGATCGATGTGAATTCACTAGAGCAGCAATCTGCTGAGCAGCTGCAATTAAATGAAATTGCAGTATGTGAATTTACCGTTAACCGTCCGCTGGCATTTGATGCTTACCAAAACAACCGCGGTACGGGTTCTTTCATTGTTATTGACCGGCTGACCAATGTAACGATTGGCGCAGGCATGATTTTGAGCGCGGTTGATGACGGTGCACAATTATCTCCGGTGACTTTGTCAGAACGCCAAGCTCGGTTGGGTCATTCACCTGCAGTGATTGCACTTGAAGGTGAGCGAGCGGAAGAGGTCAGTAAATTAGTTGAGCGTCGTTTATTTGATGCCGGAATTTACAGCGCGATCCTCGATAACCGACAGCTTGGGCTAGGTAGTGAGCTGCAAGAGCGGTTGATTGAGAGTTATACCAACGCAGGTTTGGTTTTATTGCTGATTGGCCAAGCTGCAGTGAAAGATCACTATCAACTGGAAACTGATGGAGATTTTTCTGAAAAGCTAAATAATCTGATCGACCAGTTGTCTGGATCTAGCGAATAATCTGCATTCCTTGCGGTACGGCGCTTGAATAATACGCGGAAATACGTATTATTAGCGCCCGTTCCGACAGGGACTGCTCTTTAACTAGGGCGAAGTAGGCAAGCGAAAATTAGCTTACTGATGCAAGTGTTCAAGAGTGGCATCTTGAAAGCTTGAAGCAACGAAAGTTACTTCGAATCGCAAGATCAAGCGGGTATAGCTCAGCTGGTAGAGCGCGACCTTGCCAAGGTCGAGGTCACGAGTTCGAGCCTCGTTACCCGCTCCAAATTAAGATATTTGTAGTAATTAATCGTTACTTCAAATAGCACGACGTAAGTTGGGTAGTTAACCTGGTAGAGCGCGACCTTGCCAAGATCGAGGTCACACTATTTCCTGTAGATCAGGAGCCTCGTTACCCGCTCCAATTTTCTAAGTGTTCAGGATTGGCATCCTGAAAGCTTGAAGTAACAAAAGTTACTTCGAATCGCAAGATCAAGCGGGTATAGCTCAGCTGGTAGAGCGCGACCTTGCCAAGGTCGAGGTCACGAGTTCGAGCCTCGTTACCCGCTCCAAACACAAAAAAACCAAGTCTTCGGGCTTGGTTTTTTTTCGTGTGTAAGAAAGTAAATTAAACGAGTGGTATCTTGAAACGAAAGTTACTTCGAACCGCAAGACTAAGCGGGTATGGCTCAGCTGGTAGGACGCGACCTTGCCAAAGTCGAGGTCACACTCTTTCCTGTGAATCAGGAGCCTCGTTACCCGTTCCAAATACAAAAAAATAACAGTTTTGGCTGGGGAGGGCTCTTTACTTTCTATTCAATAGTTTTCGCTTCGCCCATGATCTCTAAATAGCATTTCTCAAAGAAATCTTTACCTTCTTTTGGTAAATCCTTTTTTAGGGTGAGGTAATTTGTTAGTGCTCTGCAGATCATCGATATCGCTTCTAGTCTTGGGTTTATCGAGAACACATCCTCATCTATGGATGTCGCATGCTTTAGGGCGTTTCTGCTTTGATTTAATCTAGCTTTGATTGCTTTAACTTCATGTTGAGGGTGGTTGTTGTGGAGGTTTTGTGCGAGCCCTTCAAAGGCGCTTTTAGAAGTGTTTTCTCGAGAAGCTAGCTTTCCTAGTATTTCTTCAGCAGCTCCAGCTAAGGTCACTGTAGAGATGTAGTTCTCTTGGCTAAATAATTCTAACGCAGTGAGTAGCTGCGTGAGGGCTGCTTGTTCCTTGGTTGTTTGAATTTCCATTTCTGTAGTTTCCATAGTTGGGAAAGCGGAAAGGTAGCAAAGAAAATATATTATCAATCACTTAATTACGCCTATAAAAAAACCCGGCAATCACCGGGTTTTTTATCGATCAAGAGAAAAGTAAAAAACTAATTTCTTCCGCCAAACCCTCGCGCACGATTACCTAATCCTGAAAGGATTTTCTGCATTTCGCTGGAGTGTCCATCTTCAGTTTTTTCAGCTTTTTTGCTGCCAATATTTGCGCTGTTGTTGCCGCCAAATAAACCGCTGCCAGAAATATTGATCGCATCTGGCGTGATTGCAGTCGGTGCTTTTTCAACAGGTTTTTTCTTTGCTGCTGCGGTTTTGCTTGCAGCGGGCTTTTTAACTTTTCCTGCGCTCTTTCGGGCGTCAATTCGAGCTAATATCGCATGCATCTCTTCAGATTCTTTTGATATTCTACTTTGCTTTTCTTGCTCAACCCGTTGTTTTTCCAAAGAAAGCATTTCTTTAATCCGACGATTTCTCGCAGATTTGCTTTCGACTTTTGCAGGCGATCGTTTGTTAGTCGGGCTGCTTTGCTTAACGGCGTTAGCCTCAAGCAAGGCTTGCTGTGCTTTTGTCGCTTGGGCGATAAATTCATCAGCTGCTTGCATATGAGAGCGTGCTGCCGCTGGCGTATTAGCAATTAATGGTTGGGCAGCCATTAAGCTGGTTTTAGTTTCTGTTGCAGCAAGTTCGCTGTTGCTAGCTACTTCAGGAGTTGCAACAACTTGGCTCTGCAAGCCTTGGTTTTCTGCTTCAACTTCTGCCGCGGCAGCGATAAGCATTGCTTTGATAGAAGCGGCTTGCTGTGTGCTTTGTAGTGCCTCTCTTTCAGACGCTACTGCATCATCGCGGTTACTTTCAGCCGTTTGATGCATTTTTGTTTGGTCGTCAGCCTGGTTGTTAGCAACGACGGCTAGATCGTCAACTATTTTTTTTTCCGCTGTTTCAGTGTTAGCTACTGGCGCTAAAGTTTGTTCTACCACGGCTGCTGGTTGGCTAGCTTCGGCTGCAGGCTCAACGGGGGCAGGCTGATTTCGCTCGGTATCCAGTTCAGCAGCCGCTGCGGCTAACATGGCTTTAATGGCTTTAGCCTGACGATTCTCTCGATCTTTTTCGCAAACGGTTTGCGCTTTTGCCACGCGCTCAGCTTCCAATTCAGCTGCCGCCGCCAGCAACATGGCTTTAATGGCATCCTTGTTGCTGGCAACTTTGCGTGTGATTTCATCGTCAGAGGTGGCAGTACTACGGTCGACAGATTGAGCTGTTGCTGCCGTGCTTTTGGCTGTAGCTGCCGCGCAGTGGTTCGCATGCTCAACTTCAACTGCGGCTGACTCAGCAATTTGCTCAGGCGACACCAGTTCAGTCAACGGATGAGGCTTGGCTGGCTGACGGTGTGTTTGTTCGACTGCAGTATTGCTAGCCAACACCTGCGGGTCTAAAGTGACGCCACTGGTGATTGCTGCTTCAAAAGCGGTTACTTCAACAGTTGTTGTCTCTGCTTTTACTTCAGGCTTAGCAGGTTTTCTGCGCAAGCTAATGTCAGCCAGCAGGGCTTTCATTGTGTCAGCTTGACTGCTTTGTAGTTCTTTCTTTTGTGCTTCTGATTGACGTTTCTTTTCCGCCATCATCAGTTTGATGCGTTTTTGCTTCTCTTCCTTGGACAAACCATCGGGAATCGACATTGCTGCTGGCTGAGCCGTTGCTTCGGTGTTGGCAGCGGCAATTGCTGCAGCACTTTCAGTCTTTTTCTTGCTAGCAGCTTTCTTACGCGGCTGGTTACATTTTTTCATCGAATTGGCTTTGGTGTGAATTCGAGCCAAAACTTTTTTCATTTCATCTGCTGCGGCTTTTTCTTTTGCCGCACGCGTCAGGATCAAGCGATCGCGCTGCGCTTCATCTTTTATATCTTCGATATTAGTTTTTGGTGCTGCGGCAGCTTCTTTGCGCGTTTTTTGCAGTTTATTCTTCAATAGCTCGCGGCTAGTGCTGCGGTTAGCGTGACGAACTAACCCTGGGCCTGCTGGCAATGTTCGAGTAATCCCACGAACTGCACCAGATCGAATCTCAGTCGCTGTGGTGTGCTTGGCCGATGTATCTTCTGGCTCTGCAACAGTTTCAGGTTCAGGTTCATTGGGCTCGCTAACAGCAGCTACTTCGGCGGCAATTGATGGCACTGGAGTGATCGCAGGGGCAGCAATGGGCTCGGGCCTAGTAAATTCGTTAGCAGTCGGCTGAGCGATAGCTGTTTTGGCCGGTTGGCTGACCGAACTCAGACCTAGCTCACTTTCTGGTTGAGCTGCCGTTGGCAGCGCAACTTTTTTGCGTCGCAACTGGGGCGGCTGTTCTTTTTCAACGTCAATGATGTCGCGAAACAATGCGCGGACATCATCGGATACCGGCTTGCTTCTTCTAGCAGGTGCATCGGATTCCGCTTTGAGACGATAGCCTTTGAGACTACGAGCGTCCGGCGTATCTTCTAAAGCTTCACGTTCCAATTCACGCAATTCAGATGAGGTGTCGGCACAGCCCCACTCATCTGCTTCAAAAGCGTCTTCACCGTGGATGCGGATTTCTTTATACAACGGAAAATCCAAGCCATTGTTAGCGGCGTTAACCAGTCTGGCCCAGATTTGCTCGACATCGTCTTCACGGGAAGAGCCGAAATAAATTTGTCCGGTTTGGGTATTGGTAATTTTGTAGACGATCAATTGAACAGACCCACACTCAAATCGTAATAAGCTGTCAGAAAAAGTAATCTACTCTGACGGCGAAAAGTGCGGGATTATACCTACCTGAGCGCTTAAGGAAATAGCCATAACAACCAACGTTGAGCACCATCAATTGGGATGCAGAACTCGTCGTCAAAGTCAATCAAACTAAGGTGTAAATGCAGCCAAGCTGCATTGGTCAGATAATGAACAGCCCAATTTGGGAAATGGATGTTGCGGCTGTTATGATGCGCAGCACAAATGCGACAAATAACAACAAAAAGTCGCAAAACAAGTATTAGAAAACAATCTAATGCAAACAATAACTTATTTGCTGCCCAGGGGTGCCAATATGTCCCGTAGCCTTTCTCCAGGTGCTATTTTTCGAAAAGCACTGACCGAAAATAATCCACTGCAAATTGTGGGTACGATTAATGCTTATTCAGCGACCATGGCGCAAAAAATTGGTCATCAAGCAATTTATTTATCTGGTGCCGGTGTTGCAAATGCTTCTTACGGATTACCTGATTTAGCGATAACCAGTCTAAATGATGTGCTAGAAGACGTCCGCCGAATTACAGCAGCCAGTCAGTTACCTCTGCTAGTCGATATCGATACCGGTTGGGGTGGTGCATTTAATATTTCACGAACTGTTCAAGAAATGATCAAAGCCGGTGCCGCGGCAGTTCATATGGAAGATCAGGTATCTCAAAAGCGGTGTGGCCATCGGCCGAATAAAGAAATTGTTTCTACACAAGAGATGCAAGATCGTATTCGCGCTGCTGTTGATGCCCGAACAGACCCTGATTTTTTTATTATGGCCCGTACCGATGCTTTGGCTCAGGAAGGGTTGGCTGCAGCGATTGAGCGAGCAAAGCAATATATAGCAGCAGGTGCCGATGGCATTTTTGCTGAAGCGGTAACCCAACTCGATCAATATCAAGCATTTCGTGATGCGCTTGGCCCAGATGTGCCGCTGTTGGCGAATATTACCGAATTTGGCCAAACCGAATTATTTAATAAAAAACAGTTAGCCGATGTCGGTGTAGATATGGTGTTGTACCCACTTTCTGCATTCAGAGCGATGAATCGTGCAGCAGAAAATGTTTATAGCAGCATATTAAGTGAGGGTGACCAAAAGCAGGTGGTCGATAGCATGCAAACCCGAAGCGAGCTCTATGACTATCTTGGTTATCACCATTATGAAGATAAGTTAGATAAATTATTCGCTGAACAAAAACAAAAATAATTACAGCATTGAAAAAATATAACTGGAGGTTGTCCCAATGGAGAAGAAACCAGTAGAGAAGGCCTTAACCGGAGCAGGCTTGCGTGGTCAAGTCGCCGGTGAAACCGCCTTATGTACCGTAGGAAAATCAGGTTCAGGTCTGACTTATCGCGGGTATGACATAAGTGAGTTGGCCGAAAAAGCTGCGTTCGAAGAAGTGTCCTGGTTACTGCAGTACGGAAGTTTGCCGACAGCCAAGCAGTTAGCTGAATATAACGCCCGTTTAAAATCAATGCGTGGCTTACCCCAAGCATTGAAAACTGTTTTACAGCAGATTCCTGCTTCCGCACATCCAATGGATGTGATGCGAACGGGTTGTTCAATGCTCGGTAATTTAGAACAAGAAGCTGATTTTTCTCAGCAAGACCATGCCATTGAAAGAATGCTGGCGGTTTTTCCATCGATTATTTGTTACTGGTATCGCTTCAGCCACGACGGCGTTGAAATTGAAACCGAAACCGATGATGAAACAATCGGCGGCCACTTCCTGCATATGCTGACCGGCGAGCAGCCATCTGAACTGCATGCTCAAGTAATGAGCGCTTCGCTGATTTTATATGCGGAACACGAATTCAATGCGTCTACTTTCACGGCGCGCGTCTCGGCATCTACATTGACCGATATTCACTCTGCGGTTACCGGTGCGATTGGAACCTTACGTGGCCCATTGCATGGTGGTGCTAACGAAGCTGCGATGGAAATGATCGAGCAATGGTCATCACCCGATGAAGCTGAACGTGAAATTATGGGCCGGTTGCAGCGTAAAGATAAAATCATGGGCTTTGGTCATGCGATTTATCGCACCAACGATCCACGTAGCGCGATTATCCAGCAATGGTCAAAGTTATTGGCAGAGCAAGTCGGTGACACCACTTTATTCCCGGTTTCTGAGCGGGTTGACCAGGTGATGTGGCGTGAGAAAAAATTATTTCCCAATGCCGATTTCTATCATGCCAGCGCTTATCATTTTATGGGCATTCCTACTAAATTGTTCACGCCAATCTTTGTTATGTCGCGGGTTACCGGTTGGACTGCACATATAAAAGAGCAGCGGGCTAATAATCGGATTATTCGTCCTAGTGCTGAATATACCGGGCCAGATAGCGCCGATTGGATTGCAATTGAAGATCGCGGTTAATTATTGAATTAATAATGGGAGCTTGTGCTCCCATTTTCATTTATGGCGATTGTGGCTCAAATGGGTTTTCGCCGTTATGTATATAGGTTTGATAAGCCGAAGGCGCAGTCAAGCAGCAGTTAGCACTGAGTTGATCAATGTCTGATTTCGCTAGCACCCATCAAACCTACGCATAGATAAAAAAAAGGTTGTGTATGAATAGCGCATACCGCAAGCCACTTGCTGGCACCACACTGGAATATTTTGATAGTCGACAGGCCATTGAAGATATTCAGCCCGGTAGTTTCGACAAGCTCTCTTATACCGCAAAAATTTTGGCAGAAAATCTGGTGCGTCGTTGCCAGCCAGAAAATCTGACCGATGCCTTAAAACAAATTATCTACCAAAAGCGCGATTTGGATTTCCCATGGTATCCGGCCCGCGTGGTTTGCCATGACATTCTTGGGCAAACCGCACTGGTTGATTTAGCCGGTTTGCGTGATGCAATTGCCGAGCAGGGCGGTGATCCGGCGCAAGTGAACCCGGTGGTACCAACTCAGCTGATTGTTGATCATTCGCTGGCGGTTGAGCATGGCGGATCTGACCCGGGCGCTTTTGATAAAAACCGTGCCATAGAAGATCGACGTAATGAAGATCGGTTTCATTTTATTGAATGGACCAAAACCGCATTTAAAAATGTCGATGTCATTCCCGCCGGCAACGGCATCATGCATCAGATTAATTTAGAGAAAATGTCACCGGTTATTCAGGCCAACCAAGGCATTGCTTTTCCCGATACTTGCGTCGGCACCGACAGCCATACGCCGCATGTTGACGCACTGGGCGTTATCGCAATTGGCGTGGGTGGCCTAGAAGCTGAAACCGTCATGTTGGGCCGACCATCGATGATGCGATTGCCCGATATCATAGGTGTTGAACTGACCGGTCAGCGCCAACCTGGCATTACCGCTACCGATATTGTGCTGGCGATTACCGAGTTTTTGCGAGGGCAGAAGGTTGTTTCTAGTTATCTGGAGTTTTTCGGTGAAGGTGCAGCAAAACTGACCATTGGTGATCGAGCGACGATTTCTAATATGACGCCAGAATTTGGCGCATCGGCTGGTATGTTTTATATCGACCAGCAAACAATTGATTACTTAAAACTTACCGGACGCGAACCCGAGCAAGTAGCATTGGTTGAGCACTACGCAAAAACCACCGGGTTGTGGGCTGACAGTTTAAAAAATGCGCAATATGAGCGAAAGCTGACTTTTGATTTATCCAGTGTCTGCCGAAACATGGCTGGACCGTCTAACCCCCATCGACGTTTACCGACTTCCGAATTGGTCAATCGCGGTATCGCGGTCGATCTAGACAAAGCGCAAGCCGAAGAAGCAGACGGAAAAATGCCCGATGGTGCGGTGATTATTGCGGCGATCACCAGCTGTACCAACACCAGTAATCCTCGCAATGTGGTGGCGGCTGCGTTGGTGGCAAAAAAAGCCAATCAATTAGGCTTGATCAGCAAACCTTGGGTGAAAACTTCTTTTGCGCCAGGTTCAAAAGTGGCCCAACTTTATTTAGAAAAATCGGGGCTATTGCCTGAACTGGAAAAACTGGGTTTCGGTATTGTCGGTTTTGCCTGCACGACGTGTAATGGCATGAGCGGCGCATTGGATCCAAAAATCCAGCAAGAAATCATCGAGCGCGATCTTTATTCCACTGCAGTGCTTTCTGGTAATCGCAATTTCGATGGCAGAATTCATCCCTACGCCAAGCAAGCTTTCCTCGCTTCGCCGCCGCTAGTAGTGGCCTATGCAATTGCTGGCACTATCCGGTTTGATATTGAAAAAGATATTTTGGGTTACGACCAACAAAATAACCCGATTACCTTGAAAACCATTTGGCCAACTGACGAAGAAATTGACGCGATCGTGGCAGAAAGCGTCACACCTGAGCAGTTCAAACAAATTTATATCCCGATGTTTGATTTAGGCACCATAGAGCAAGCAGAAAGTCCGCTCTATGATTGGCGCGAAACTAGTACCTATATTCGCCGGCCTCCTTATTGGGAAGGCGCACTAGCGGGTAAAAGAGATTTAAAAGGTATGCGGCCGCTAGCCGTGCTGGGCGATAACATCACCACCGATCATTTATCGCCTTCCAATGCCATTTTGCTTGATAGCGCCGCCGGTGCCTATCTCGATAAAATGGGTTTGCCCGAGGAAGACTTTAATTCCTACGCCACCCACCGCGGTGATCATTTAACCGCCCAGCGAGCAACTTTTGCCAATCCGAAATTGCTCAATGAGATGGTTCGAGATACTGGCGGTGAAATAAAGCAAGGTTCGCTGGCTCGAATTGAACCGGAAGGCAACGAGAGCCGAATGTGGGAAGCAATTGAAACCTATATGCAGCGCAAACAGCCATTAATCATTGTTGCAGGTGCCGATTATGGCCAAGGATCTTCTCGAGATTGGGCGGCAAAGGGTGTTCGGCTAGCGGGTGTTGAGGCAATTGTTGCCGAAGGTTTTGAACGAATTCATCGTACCAACTTGGTGGGTATGGGCGTGATGCCGCTGCAATTTAAAGCGGGTGAAACTCGCCACACCTACCAAATTGATGGAACCGAAACCTTCGACGTACAGGGTGAGTTAACGCCGGGGGCTGAAATGATTCTGATCATTCGCCGAACCAATAATCAAACGCTTGAGGTGCCAGTAACCTGTCGCTTAGATACCGCAGAAGAAGTTTCGGTATATGAAGCAGGCGGTGTATTGCAGCGTTTCGCCAAGGATTTTTTGGCGGAAAATGTAGCGTAATTTAATTGCTATTTGTTGGGTGCCGTCATCCCGAGTAGGGATGACGGCACCCAGTTGCCATGGATGGTAAGGTCAAAATAATAAAGTTGGAGTTGGCGGCTTTAACTTCTCTGTTTCTGGGTCCCCGCTAATCTCTGGCGAGAATGACCAAGGGTTTCAGCAAAGCTATCTGTTGCACAAAAAGGATAAAAAAATGTCATTCGCACCACAGATAAAAATCCCGGCAACCTATATTCGTGGCGGCACCAGCAAAGGTGTATTTTTCTCGCTTGGAGATTTGCCGCCAGCGGCGCAGGTTGCAGGTGAAGCTCGTGATAATTTGTTGTTACGGGTGATTGGCAGCCCAGACCCTTACGGCAAGCAAACCGACGGCATGGGTGGCGCAACATCTAGCACTAGCAAAACGGTGATCGTTAGTAAAAGCCAGCAAGCCGATCACGATGTCGATTATCTATTTGGCCAGGTTGCAATTGATAAAGCCTTTGTCGATTGGAGTGGCAATTGCGGTAATTTATCGGCAGCAGTCGGTGCGTTTGCAATTGAACAAGGCTTGGTTGATCCATCACGAATTCCAGTCAATGGGTGGGCAACGGTTAGAATTTTTCAGGTCAATATTCAAAAAACCATCATTGCCCATGTGCAGATTAGCAACGGCCAAGTGCAAGAAACCGGTAGCTTTGAATTAGACGGGGTCACTTTCCCTGCGGCGGAAATCAAGGTTGAATTTCTCGATCCTTCCGATAGTGTCGGCAGTATGTTTCCCACCGGCAATTTAGTTGATCAGCTAGAGGTTCCCGGTGTTGGCAGCTTGCAAGCGACCATGATTAACGCCGGAATCCCAACGATTTTCATTGAAGCTAAAGCGATTGGCTATAACGGAACCGAGTTACAGGATCAAATTAACAATGATCCCAAAGCGCTTGAAATGTTTGAAACTATTCGAGCGCACGGTGCGCTTAAAATGGGTTTAATTGAAAATATTGAACAAGCTGCACAAAGGCAACATACGCCCAAAGTCGCTTTTGTTGGCCAGCCATTGGATTACACCAGCTCCAGTGGAAAAAATATTCAACCCACCGACATAGACCTGTTGGTTCGAGCGCTTTCAATGGGCAAACTACACCACGCCATGATGGGCACTGCCGCAGTTGCAATTGCTACCGCCGCCGCAATTCCGGGCACTTTGGTGAATGCCGCAGCTGGTGGCAACGAACGTAGCCAAGTTTGTTTTGGTCATCCTTCCGGAACCCTGACCGTAGGTGCAGAGGCTGAACAACTGGATGGTCAATGGATTGCAAAAAAGGCGGTAATGAGCCGTAGTGCGCGAATTTTAATGGAAGGCTGGGTGCGGATTCCGATTTAATTAACGCCTAACCTTATGTTTTCGTAGGTTTGATAAGCCACAGGCGCAATCAGACACTTTGGGAGTGTACCGCCAGATGTCTGATTTCGTTGGAACTCATCAAACCTACGTTGTTGCGGTGTTTTAAGCCAAATGCCTTTGCACCCCGGATTCTTGAATAATTTTGGTGGCGAGCTCTTCGATGCTGCGCTGGGTGGTGGAAATATGCGGGATGCGTTCTCTCACAAATAACGCTTCTAGGTCACGCACTTCTTGGTAACAGGTATTTCTTGAGGAATAGCGGCTGTTGGCACGACGCTCGTTGCGAATGGCGTGCAGTCGTTCTGCTTCGATGGTCAAGCCAAACAGTTTGTTTCGATGGGGGCGAAGCTCTTTTGGCAAGGTGAGCTGGTCGGTATCGCTGAAATTATCTTCGGTAAAGGGGTAGTTAGCTGCTTTAAGACCAAACTGCATTGCTAGATAAAGGCAGGTTGGTGTTTTTCCGCTTCGAGATACTCCAACTAAAATAATGTCGGCTTTGTCGTAATCACGGACTCGGGCGCCGTCATCATTAGCCAGTGAATAGTTGATCGCTTCTATTCGTGTTTCGTATTGATGGCTGTCGGTTGCTGGATGGACTGCACCGACTTCGGCACTCGCCTCTAAACCCAGCGTATCTTCCAGTTGTCCTATAAAACTCCGAAAAAAATCGATGCTGACTGCGTTAGCAGTTGCGATAATTTCGCCAATTGTTCGATCGACTATAGTCGCGAAAACGATCGCTTGAGCGCCATCTCTTAAAGTAGCCTCATTGACTAGTCTGACAGCGTCTCGCGCCTTATCTGGGGTGTCTACAAATGGTAAGGTTACTTGTTCGAATTGCAGAGGAAACTGGGTCATTAGGCTGTGACCGAGCATTTCTGCGGTGATTCCTGTTCGATCGGAAATAATAAACGCTGTTCTGCCCATTTGTATTCCTGCCTGTGCAACTGTATGAAATTTGGGTAACATCCCGAGCCATTGGCGCCCAGCTTACTGAGTCAGTCATGACCTCACAAGTAACTTTTTGCTGCGAAGCGTTGCTACCAGTTGGTTTCGCATCAATTCATTACGAACTATGGCGATATTTGGGACTCTACATACCCAAGCATTTTAAGATGTGAGCTTCAGGGCTAGTGAACTGAAAACAACAATAACCTCGTTTTTTATAAAACCAGCGATAGATTGAGATTGAAGTAATTGCTTTTGACGTGATCGAACTGACTAAACATTTACTTTGAAAAACGGTTGCTTAATGGAGATCAGGACGTTGCACGAGTATATCCTTTGGTTCGAAGAGTTGGGCATGCAGGATGTTGACCGCGTAGGCGGTAAAAACGCATCTCTGGGCGAAATGATCAGTCAGCTTTCTGGCGTTGGTGTACGGGTCCCGGGTGGTTTTGCAACCACTGCACATGCTTATAGGGAATTTCTTGAGTCGGCAGGTCTGAACCAGTTGGTTCGTGACAAGCTAGAGACTTTGGATGTTGATGACGTTGCAGCATTGATGTCGGCAGGTAAGGAAATTCGACAGGCGATTATGGATGCACCGTTTACCGATGCATTGGATCAATCGCTGGAATCGGCTTATGCGCGTTTAGTTGAGCGTGAAGGCGATAATCTAGCGTTTGCGGTTCGTTCCTCGGCTACCGCAGAAGATTTACCGGATGCCAGCTTTGCGGGTCAGCAGGAAACTTTCCTCAATATTCAAGGGCTGGATAATATCCGCTATGCGATCAAGGAAGTGTTTGCTTCTTTGTTCAATGATCGGGCGATTTCCTATCGCGTTCACCAAGGCTTTGACCACTTTGAAGTGGCGTTGTCTGCCGGTGTCCAGCGAATGGTTCGCAGTGATATTGGCGCGTCCGGCGTGATGTTCACCATGGATACCGAGTCGGGTTTCCGTGATGCGGTGTTTGTTACTGCATCTTGGGGCTTGGGCGAAATGGTAGTTCAGGGTGCGGTTAATCCCGATGAATTCTATGTCAGTAAGCCTTGCTTGAATGCGGGCAAGCCTGCAATTTTGCGCCGGGTTATTGGCAGTAAATTAATTAAAATGATCTACGGTGAAGCCGCAGAGGCAGGTAAATCTGTCACCACGGTTGATGTCGCCGAAGCCGACCGCCAGCAATTCTGTATGACCGATGCTCAGGTCGAAGAATTAGCTAGAGTCGGTTTGATCATTGAAAACCATTACCAGCGCCCGATGGATATTGAATGGGGAATTGATGGTGTTGATGGCCATATTTATGTGTTGCAGGCGCGTCCTGAAACAGTAAAAAGCCGCGACAACGCCCAGGTAATGGAACGCTTCCGCATTGAAAGTAAGGGTGCTGAAGTGATTATTGAAGGCCGAGCCATTGGCCAGCGGATTGGTGCCGGTCCGGTTCGTTTGGTACGAGACATTGACCAGATGGATGATGTCCAGCCAGGTGATGTGCTGGTGACCGACATGACCGACCCAGATTGGGAGCCGGTGATGAAACGTGCTTCTGCCATTGTCACTAACAGGGGTGGACGTACTTGTCACGCAGCGATTATCGCGCGTGAATTAGGTATTCCCGCGGTGGTTGGTTGTGGTGACGCGACCAAACAGTTAAAAGCTGGCCAGCAGGTGACGGTTTCTTGTGCCGAAGGCGATACAGGCTTTATTTATGACGGTTTGTTGGACTTCAGCCTAGATAAAATCGATTTGCAACAAATGCCTGACTTACCTCTTAAGGTAATGATGAACGTGGGTAATCCGGACCGTGCTTTCAGTTTTGCTTCATTACCCAATGCGGGTATTGGTTTGGCGCGATTAGAATTTATTATCAACCGGATGATTGGTGTTCACCCGAAAGCGCTGTTGCAGTTCGATCGAATTTCTGCCGATTTGCAAAATGCGATTAAGCCGATGATGGCGGGTTATGCTGATCCAGTAACCTTCTATGTTGAACGTTTAGCAGAAGGTATTTCGACCTTGGCTGCAGCATTTGCCGATCAGAAAGTGATTGTGCGTATGTCTGACTTTAAGTCGAATGAATATGCCAATTTGGTCGGCGGCAAGTTATACGAGCCGGAAGAAGAAAACCCAATGCTCGGTTTCCGTGGTGCATCGCGTTATTTGTCTGCTGATTTCCGTGAATGTTTCGAGCTGGAATGTCGCGCATTGAAAAAAGTCCGTAACGAAATGGGCTTAACCAATGTCGAGATTATGATTCCGTTCGTGCGCAACCTAGATGAAGCGGCCGGTGTTATCGAATTACTGGAGCAGAATGGTCTTAAGCGCGGTGAAAATGGTCTGCGTGTGATCATGATGTGCGAATTGCCATCTAATGCCTTGCTGGCTGAAGAGTTCCTGGAATACTTCGATGGTTTCTCTATCGGCTCTAACGATTTAACTCAGTTAACACTGGGTCTGGATCGAGATTCAGGCATTATTGCTGACAAGTTTGATGAGCGAAATCCTGCGGTTAAAAAGCTGCTGGCAATGGCGATTCAAGCCTGCCGTAAAGCAAACAAATACGTCGGTATTTGTGGCCAGGGGCCGTCGGATCACCCCGATTTTGCCCAGTGGTTGGTGGAGCAGGGGATCGACAGCGTTTCTCTAAACCCTGACTCTGTGTTGGAAACTTGGTTGTACTTAGCAAAGCAAGGCGCTAACAGTTCAGCCGAGTAAATCAACGTCGGTTAAGCTAGTGCGGAATCATCTGTTCAAGCTTTAACTAAAAACAGCCGCAACAAGTTAACTTGTTGCGGCTGTTTTGTTTGGTGGGCAGCTCCATTACATCCCTGTAAATACCGCACCGGCATCCTGCCTCCATGCGAAATACATTACATCCCTGTAAATACCGCACCGGCATCCTGCCTCCATGCGAAATACATTACATCCCTGTAAATACCGCACCGGCATCCTGCCTCCATGCGAAATACATTACATCCCTGTAAATAAAAAAACCGCTGCAAACGGAAGGTTGCAACGGTTAATTGTTCTAGAAATGGTGCTCAGTTAGCAGTCGTTATTTACCCGTCCAGGTTTCAACAAGTGAGCCAATTGAGTCGTTAAGGATTTGGCTCAATACTTCTGTGCGTGCTTGGTATTCGGTTAAATGAGTGTTGGTTAGTGCGAATTGCTGGAGCTTTGAATTGAGATTCTCTTCTGTCAATAGTCCAAATTCTTTATGTTGCGCAGCGGTATTGGATATTAGATCTTTGAGATTCATCGGCATGGCCTCTTGTGAGCGATTGATCCAGAAATTGTCAAAATTTTGCGGCAAGTGCAGCATTAAAAAAGCAGCTGTAATCAGCTCATAACCAGATGATAAGGTGATTCGTTGTTACTTTTCAACTGTCTTAATTTTATTTTTACATGTTGTTACTTAACTGCATGTAATATACCGCTGAAGCGACTTGCAGTTGAATTTTATCGCTTCTGCAACAGCGCTCGCTTTTGCTTTTCAAGGCATTAAAAAAGGGTTCTATAAAAGAGCCCTTTTGGTATTAAATTTGTTTTATTGCAAGCAAATTCAGCTGGATAACTGATGGCGAATTCGTGATGGTAAAGGCAAGCAGCGGTCAACCAATACAGGGAACTCAATCGCACTCATTTGCTTGTTGCATTGGCTATAAAGATCTAGCCGCTGGCGATACATTTCCAAACGAGTCTGGTTGTTAACTTCTTGCGCTATTATTCTCGCTTTAACCTGCATGACCTTTTACCTCATACTAAACAAGCTAGTGGGATTAAGATTAGCCAGATCACAGATCCCTGCTGCCAACTACTTGGCATAAGCGAGGAGCAGTGGGTCACAAACTTTAAGTTATTAATAGATGAGTTTTTATAACTATTTGAAATTAGAAGTTCTTGCTTGGCAGATAGCTGACAAGTCGTTGCTAAATAAATTTATATCTCAATAGATAAAAGGTAACATTTGATCGCAAGTGCATCACCTTTGCGCTGGCTTCTGCCTTAAATTGTCGACTATTGATTTTGCATTAAGCCCAAGCCGCTCTCGCAATTGATCTCTTCCATCACACAATCCAAAATCATCTGCGCCGTAGGTTTGGCAGTTTTTAGGTAGCCAGGGGCGGATCATGTTTGGAATTGCTTGCATGTAATCACTCAATAGTATTATTTCGGCATCTTCTGGAAATAATGCCTTTAGCCAATTTGGCTGTTTGATCGTTTTATCTTTAAGGCTTCGATAAATTTGACTCCAGCTAGTAACGCTCCATACATTGACGCCTTGCAGCGTCTTTGATGCTTTGAGTGCCTGATTAACGATAGGACCACTGGCTAATAAATGAATATTTGATTCTGCATGTGATTCGATCTGATAAATTCCACGGATAATTTGCTGTTTGATTTGCTGGGTTAACAGTAAATCTGGCGCTGAGTATTTTTCGTTGTAAATGGTTAAGTAATACAAACAATCAGGCTGGTTTTCTCCCATCCGGCGAATGCCATCTTCAACAATGACTGCTAACTCATAACCAAAGGCAGGATCGTAAATATTTAAATTCGGGACTGTTTCAGCTAACAAGGGCGAATGGCCATCCTGATGTTGTAACCCTTCACCATTTAAAGTGGTTCTTCCAGCAGTGCCTCCAAGAAGAAAGCCTTGGCATAGCATGTCTGCACCCGACCAAATCATGTCGCCAACCCGTTGAAATCCGAACATTGAATAGAAAAAATAAAAAGGAACGCAGGCTATATTGTGCCGTGAATAAGCCGAGCCAGCAGCAAGAAATGAAGCCATAGCGCCGGTTTCACAAATGCCTTCTTGCAAGATTTGCCCATCAATAGATTCTTTATATGGAAGCAACGAACGATGGTCGACCGGAGTGTATTGCTGGCCTTGGGGTGAGTAAATGCCTGACTTTGCGAATAGCGCTTCCAATCCAAAAGTTCGCGCTTCATCTGGAACAATCGGCACAATGTTTTTTCCAATATGCTGATCTTTTATTAAGCAACCGAGCAATTTGACCATTTGAGCAGTGGTCGATGTTTCTCTAGACGGATCATTGTTGAGTTGCGATGGCAAATCAGCCACCGAAAACTTTTGTTGTGGCAGTTTTCTTTCTGGAATATAGCCGCCCAATCTTTTGCGACGATAATGTAAATATTGCATTACTGGGTCAGAATCAGCGGGCTTGTAAAAATCCGCTGCAATGATTTGCTGATCGCTTAAAGGAATGCCCAATTCACGAGCAATTCTTAGCCGTTCTTCAGGTTTTAACTGCTTTTTTTGATGGGCATTGTTTAGACCTTGCCCTGAGCTGCCAAGCCCCAGTCCTTTAACGGTTTTAACTAAAATAACCACTGGTTTGTCTTGGCTTTGCTGTGCTTTTTTATATGCAGCAAATAACTTTGAAGGATCTTGTCCGCCACGCCGAATTTGTTTTATTTCATCATCGCTCAGTGATTCCATTAATCCTTTTAGCTGGGGGTTATCACCGATCCATAATTCACGCTGCGCATTACCTGACAATGCAGAAAAAAACTGATAATCACCATCTCTTGCCTGCTCCATTCTTTGGCGTAATAACCCAGAATGGTCATTGTCTAATAGTGCGTCCCAGCCGCTACCCCAAATAACTTTAATTACTTCCCAGTCGCAGCCTAAAAAACTACGTTCAAGTTCTTGAATGATTTTTCCATTACCACGAACCGGTCCATCTAATCTTTGTAGATTGCAATTTACCACCAAAACTAAATTATTTAGTTGCTCTCTTGATGCCATGCGGATGCTGCCTAGCACTTCTGGCTCATCGCTTTCACCATCGCCGATAAAGCACCAAGTTTTACCGCCATCTTTTGCTTTTAATTGACGATTTTCCAAATAGCGCTCAAAGCGAGCCATGTAGATTGCAGTCGGAGTTGATAGCCCCATTGAGGCGCAAGGTATTGACCAAAATTCGGGCATTTGCCGTGGGTGCGGGTACGAACTTAAACCGCCAGATGGTTGTAATTGCCGACGAAAATCAAGTAGTTGCGCTTCACTCAATCGTCCTTCTACAAATGCCCTAGCATAAACACCCGGTGCAGCATGCGGCTGAAAAATAACGGTATCTCCACCATATTGTTCATTTTGGCACTGGAAAATATGATTAAGACCTACCTCCATCATGGTTGAAGCCGACAGGTAGGTTGATATATGACCACCCAACCCGAGCCCGCTATCGGCTGCTTTCAATACAATGGCGATAGAATTCCAGCGAATAATATTTTCTAGCTTGTGCTCTAGCTCTAGATCGCCAGGGTAGGGCGGCTGTTTTGAGTGAGGGATACTGTTTAGGTAGGGAGTTTGCAATATTGAGGCGGATTCTGAATCGCCTTGATCCAGCAGATGTTGCTGTAAGCGAAGAATTAACTGTCGAGTTAACTCTTTTCCGTGGTGTTTTTTGTAATCATCTAAGGCTTCCTGCCATTCAGTGAATTCATTTTCAAAATCAGAATGGTTTGATCCGCTCATAAAGTAAACTCTGCAACATTGTTTTTCCAGTGTAGCTGCATCAGGTGAATTTGCCGCTTTAGTATACTAATAAACCAATATCTTTACTGTCATATAACTCATTGTAAATAATGTTTTTTGGGGTTGTCTTGTAGGGAATTGCAGGAGTTGTCTTGGAAGAATTGTATAGCTGATTGTTTAACAGTCAGGGTCTTTGTATTAGTCGCTATATTTTTACCAATCACTGCAATAAAGCATATAAACCCGGGTATGCCTTAAGGCACACCTGGCTATGCAGTTAATTTCAATACTCAGACGTTGCTTTCAAGAGGCACTATCTTCTGTGAGCCCTTATGCAACAATTAGCATCGAGCAGCTGTTTTTGATTGGAAGTAGTTAGGGCTGATTTAACTCGAAATTAGTCCAAATAGGCGCGTGATCTGACGGTTTTTCCATTGCGCGATTATCGTAATCAATCCCTGACTCAGTCGCAGAGGGCGCCAGATTATTGCTTGCCAGTATCACATCAATTCTCAAGCCGCGTTTCGGCTCATCATCAAAGCCTTTGCTGCGATAATCAAACCAGCTGTATTTAATGGTGTCAGGCTCTAGCTGGCGGAAACTATCAACGAATCCCCAATCTAGTAAATTCTGTAGCCATTCCCTTTCTTCTGGTTGAAAACTACATTTGCCGGTTTTTAGCCAGCGCTTACGGTTAGGCTCACCAATTCCGATGTCATCATCAGTCGGTGAGATATTGATATCGCCCATCACAATGACATTTTGTTCAGGCTGATATTGCTCTAAATGAACCATTAAATCGGCATAGAACTTACGCTTTGCCGGAAATTTGGTTTCGTGCTTAATGCTATCGCCCTGAGGGAAGTAGCCATTAATTACAGTGACTACTTGGCCACCTACTTGAAAATCACAGCTAATTAAACGCTTTTGTGATTCTTCAGTGTCACTGGCAAAACCTTTTCTGACAGATAAAGGCTTTTGCTTGCTGAGAATAGCGACACCGTAATGGGTCTTTTGACCACAAAATTCGCTGTGATAACCCATCGCTTCAATCTGCTCGATAGGGAAATCATGATCCTGAACTTTGGTCTCCTGCAAGCCGATCACATCTGGCTGGTGGGTCTCGATTAGCGCTTGCAACTGGTGCATATGGGCGCGAACGCTATTGATATTGAATGAAAAGATTTTCACGGAAGGGATACCTATAAAGCAGTTCAATTGATTATTTATTAAAAGCGATGCTGCAGTAGCAGAAAGAGAGATTCAAGTTGTTTTTATGAAGAGGTTAAGTTGGCTCGAAAATAGACAATACTGCAACCGATAGTATTTTATCTAAATCTAAACCTATATCAACGCAGGATCTTGATTGTGCGAGAAAAAATGCTTCGCCAGCAAGTTCCATTGAAGTTTTTTTTCTAGTACTAGTAATTAGCCCGTTTTTTGCAATAGGCTGCCAAATGTCAACAATAAAAGATTCACCGCCCCAAGTGTGAGGCATGGTTATTGAGCTTGTTAGATTTCGGTTAACTAATAACCAGGTATGACGAGAACGCGAATCATTTATTATTTCAGCGTGCCCATAGCGAGCTATGCATTGGTGCGCCAGATACAAAGCCAAGCATGCTGCTGTATCACAAATGATGGGGGTAGATTTGTTGCGTTGTGAGCTTAAATAGATGCGTTCTCCTGTTTTCACCATTGTCGCTTCTGAAAAACTCATATCAGATTGTTTTAATTTTTTAGTGTCATGGCTTGCTGCGCAAGCATGCGCCAATGTTGCTTGTATGTGTAATGCTTCGGTCTTTGGGGAGGTGTTGTAGTCTGAAGCAACGGTAACACCTTCTTGGAAATTAGCGATTAGGAGCTTTGAAATGATACGGTTGATCGCAATTGTAAATTCATTTATAAAACGCTGTTTGGCGCTAATAACTGTAATATCCAAAAGTATTCCTTTACCTTAATAACTTCACCTCCCCTCTGATCTAGTAGAGAATCCCGGTAAGTTCCACTAGAATCCCCGCCATGCTGACAGATACATTGAAAAAGCAGATCCAGCACACTTACTCGGAACTGCTCAAAAACACCGGATTCAAACCACGCCAAGGCCAAAAGCAAATGGTAGCCACCATTGCTCGAACCGTCGGTGGGATTGGTTGTGATAGTAAAGGAAAACGACTAGGTGAAAATCACATATGCGTGATTGAAGCCGGCACAGGTACCGGAAAGACCTTAGGGTATTTGGTGGCGGGCTTGCCAATCGCAAAAGCGCGCAATAAAAAGCTTTTGGTTGCGACGGCAACGGTTGCGCTACAGGAGCAAATCCTCAATAAGGATTTGCCGCTGTTGCGGGAAAAAACCAGTGCAGTTTTTACCTATGCGCTGGCGAAAGGTCGTGGCCGTTATTTATGTCCATCTAATTTATATAAAACACTGGATCAGCAAATGGATCAGTCATCAATGGCTGATTTTTTTGGTTACTCCAGCGACCAACCTAGCGAATATAAATTACAGCGCTACCGCGAACTCCAAGAAACTTTTGAAGCCAAAGATTGGGATGGTGATAAAGATTCGCTAGAAAGACCGCTAGCAGATGCTGACTGGCGGCCGATTACCAGCGACCATCATCGTTGCTTGGGTCGTCGTTGTGGTTTTATTAAGCAGTGTCCATTTTTTCTGGCGCGTAATGAAGCTGAAGATGCCGATATTATTATCGCCAACCAGGATTTATTGCTGGCTGATTTGTCTTTAGGTGGCGGCATGATTTTGCCTGCGCCGGAAGATACGATTTATGTAATAGATGAAGCACACCATTTGCCAGATAAAACCTTGCAACATTTTGCTGGCAATCTAGGTGTTCGCCAAACACGAACTTGGTTAGATCAAGCGCAAAAGGGCTTGAGCAAAATGTTCAAAGACCTTGCCAGCCCAATCACCATGCAAGAGCGAATGCAGCAATTACCAGGGCAGGTTGATTTGCTGCGAGAAGGCTACCAAACCCTTTCCGATTATTTGCGCACTTTAGGCTGGCAAGATAGTAGCCCTAATGAACAAATTCGCTTTGCTCCAGATGTGCCAGAAGAATTGCAGCAGCTTTCTTTGGATATGAAACGTCGCCATGAATTGATTCATAAAATCTTCGAGCGGTGGCACAAAATTGTCGAAAGCTCACTGGAAGATGACGATGGTGATATGCCTCGTCAGCAGGCTGAAAACTGGTTGCCGCTAACGTCTATGTTGGTGATGCGAAATCAGGAAATTATTGGCTTGTGGCAGGGATATTTAACTAAAGATCCTGAAGGCAAGCCGCCGATGGCGCGTTGGGTTGCCCGCAGTGAGCAAGATGCCGATGAGTTGCGTTTAAATATCAGTCCGGTTTCTGCAGCTGAAAATTTAAGAATGACCCTTTGGTCTCAATGCTTTGGCGCGATTTTAACATCTGCTACTTTAACTGCGTTAGGTAAGTTTGATCGACTGATAAAGCGAAGTGGTTTGCCTTGGGAAGTACCGAGCATGGCAGTACCCAGCCCGTTTGATTATGCAGTGAATGGTGAACTGGTTTTGCCGCGAATGCAGTCAGAACCCAGCCGCCCTGAAGAACATACAAAAGAGATTGTTCAGATATTACCAAAGCTTTTGGATGATAAAGAAGCGACTTTGATGTTGTTTTCATCCCGGCGGCAAATGGAACAAGTGGCAGAGCAGTTGCCTGCTGACTGGAAAGATTTGTTATTGGTGCAAGGCAATACCAGTAAAGCGGAACTGCTAAAAAAACACCGGGATAGAATTGATCAAGGCAAAGGCAGTTTAATTTTTGGATTGGCCAGTTTTGCCGAAGGAATTGATTTAGCAGGCAACTATTTAAGCCATGTCGTAATCGCAAAAATTCCCTTTGCGGTGCCTGATGACCCAGTCGGCGCGACTTTGGCAGATTGGATAAGCAGCAATGGCGGCAAACCATTTTTTGACATCGCTCTACCTGATGCCAGCGTTAAGCTGATTCAGGCCAGCGGCCGATTATTGCGAAGTGAAGAAGACACCGGTCGAATTACTATGCTCGATCGACGTTTAACTTCTAAAGCCTATGGAAAGCAGCTGTTAAATAGTTTGCCGCCGTTTAAAAGAACGGTGCTTTAGTTAGCCAAAGTGATCTTCATTATGAAAAAGCCCGCACTTCGAGTTAAAAATTAACTAAGAGGTGCAGGCTTTTTTATTTGAGCCTATTGGGGGATATCCATTTGCGGGCTCTCTATCAGAAAATGCTGCCTTAAGTAATTAAACATAGTTGCAGAGCTTTTGGGGCTACGCTCACGTAATACCAGAAAAGTTTCAGAATCCATCGACAAGTCGGTTTCGGCTATTATATCTGGCACCAATATTCTGAGTTGAGTTTGCATTACCGGAACAATAAAAAAAGCCTGCACCGGATCGGAATAATCAAGAATATTTTCAATCGCAAATAATTGGCTATCTTTGTCGCTGCAAGCAGCTTGAACCAATGATGGATTGTCGCTTTCAATATTATAATCGAGGCAAAAGGTTGAAGGAGACAGATCATTATTGGCGATGCGGATTCGGTAGTAACCGGCGAATGGTTCAAAAGTAAAGCGTTTCTTTGTCGCCGCATCTGTTGCGCAGAGAATTTGCGAAGCAGGAACCTGACTTTGAGCATTTGGAACAGTTAAGCATAGAGCAGCATTCAATCGTGGTGAAATGGTGTAGTTCTTTGTTAAATCGAACTCATGATTTCTCAGCAAAGATCTTTGTGGGGAGCGTTCAAAAACAATTCTTTGCGCCAAGCTTTCTGTTGGGTTCTCTCTGATATTTGCTACGGCAGCCAGCCCTGCTTTATTGCTGCGAGTTCCATCTGCAGTGATTGTAGGGGCGGGGCCTTCGAAATTTGCTGCGAGCAAAAGCAGGCCACTGGGTGAGTTAAATTTAACCTGGAATTTTTGACCATCAACGCGCCACCAAGCACCACAAGTATACATGTTGACCCAAGGATCTCTTTCGTTGTAGTAGAAGCACTTGTTGGTATGCAATGATCGAATCATGAAATGATCAGGATCATCAAGCGGCTCAAATAGAAATTCTTGGCGTGGATTGTAAGCGAAAGAGCAGGGTTGGAAATATAGTCGACTCCAGTTAGCTTTGCTGTAACTGGCTGTTAAACAGCTTTTTTGGTTGTTGCTACCGAGTAAAACAATTCGATGGTGATCGTCCACTGAGTATGGGAAAAACTGGGCGACAGCTGACGATTGCGAAGAGAAAAGCAAGGTAAAAAGAAGAAGTAATGGACTAAGATAAAGCATTCTAAAGGCCTCTAAGGAAAAATATGAGCAGCATCCTTTGGCTTATTGGTCGTCCTTGGTGTCTCGTTTAACATCTTTGGCTAAGTGTTGTTTTTTAGCAGCTTGTGTTATCGATCAGTAGAGCTTAGTCGCAAACGTAATCATGTGAGAAATTATCAACACTATTGATATAAAAGATATTATCGTGTGGCGCTGGCTACAATTTATTCATTAAGAACAATATGGATGTTCAATGAATAAGCTGATAAGAAAAATATTTGTCATATCACTACTGTTAATGCTTTGCGCATGTGCCCAGCAGCCCGTTTTTCAGCTGAACCAAAGTGCGTTGAATCTATTTGAAAATACCCATCAGCAAACCAACCAGCAATGGTACAAATTAGCAGTGGTTTGGCATTGGCCTCAGGGTCAAAAAATAGACTGGTCGCTAGATGGATTACTTGCACATCAAGTTTTAGGGCCTTGGTTGATTGACTCTGAGCTAGATGATTTACGAGAAGCACCAAAATTGTGGCGTTTTCATCGTCGGGCTTTAAGAGAGGGCGGTCATCGGTTCAGTTTGTTAATTCTAGTGACGCCTGAGCAGGCTAAATCTTTAGAAATCTGGCTGGCCACTCAACCAATTTGGCACGAATTACAGCAGCAAGGTGTAATTGAAACAGCATCTTTGGATGTATTGCCACAAAATGATTTGCCATTATTAGCGGTGGGCGCAGACCCTATTTGGCCGGAAGATTTACAGCAGCAATGGCAATTTTATATTCATGGCGTTTCACGAATGTGGCTGGGGTTGCTGGGTTCTAGAGTGCAACAACAGCTGTTGGAAGATGACCCCAGGTCAGCGACTGAACTGGATTTAAAGCAGTTGTTGGCTTTATATCAAAAAGTACAAGATTCGATGACTATGCTGTGGCAAGAGCAGGGCAAGCATGCATTGCTGCATCATCTGAATGCAATTTTTGCTTACCAGCCTTTGGTGATAGATCAGCAGTGGTTGATTCAATTTTAAAGAAAGAGGGTTTGGGTTGGACAGTCAAAACAATAGTGCTCAGACAGAACCACGTACACTTCAAAGTAAAATTTTGGGGGTCTTAAGAGAGGAAGCCAAAGTATGTGGTGTAATCATTGATGAATCTGATCGTGATGACATGATCACAAACAATCAAATATCAATTTTGCATACCCTCAAAAGGCTTCAGCAGCCAACACTAATGATTTCTATGAATCCTAAAATTATCAATGACACGCATGAGATAGTGATTGGGCAGAATGTAAACATTGAACAGCTAACTTTGGTTAACAGGGTGTGCAATAAATCAGGAGTCAATCCATTTGATAGCATAACGAGTCCAAACCTTTTGCAGATGCTGAAAATCATGGGAGTCCAACCAGGTAGAGATTATCTCCTTTTAATGGGGTACTCGGCAGACTGTTGCGTTAAGGCAACAGCTGTTGGTTTTGAGTCAAGTGCTGAAAAAAACCAATCTAAAGGTGCGGTTCATTTGGGTTATAAAGTATTGACGAGTCCGTGCTTGCTGCATTATGCAAATGAAGCTTGGGATTATACTGAGCCGAGCTGGTGTGATTGTGATGGGGTTTTTAGTTATCGCCAGCTTTTCTAAATTACACTTAAATAGTCGGATGATGAAATTGTTAAAAAAAAGGAGCCCATTGGCTCCTTTAGCGATCTTGAAAGATCAACTTAGCTATCGCTAAAATCACACAAAGTGTAAACAGCGTAGTTGTTGTCTCTCAATTTGGCGGATCCGCCAAGCTCAGGCAAGTCAATAATAGAAGCAGCTTCTACTACTGTTGCACCGAGCTCTTCAACCAATTGACACGCTGCCAGCATAGTGCCGCCAGTTGCAATCAAGTCGTCGACCACCAGAACACGTTGACCTTCAGAGAAGGAGTCTTCGTGAACTTCGATTACAGCCGATCCATATTCCAGATCATAGCTACGAGAAACTGTACGCCAAGGCAATTTGCCTTCTTTGCGAACAGGAATCATAGATACGCCCAGCTGATGCGCTAAAGGCGCGCCAAGAATGAATCCGCGAGCTTCGATGCATGCCACAACGTCAATTTCTTGATTGCCATAGCGCTCAAGGAAAGCGTTGATTACTTTACGGAAAGTGTCCGGGCGTTGCAGGATAGTGGTGATATCGCGAAACATCACGCCTGGCTCCGGCCAATCAGGAACATTTCGAACTTGTTCCTTGATCAGGTCAGCACAACTGTTCATGCCGTATAATTACCTCGATTTAAAAAAATGCGTACTTACCCATAAAAACAACGGCAAGCACTACAAGGCTGATATTAAGCTCTTTGAAACGTCCAGCCATGGCCTTGATCATGACCCAGCTAATAAATCCGAGAGCAATACCTTCTGCTATCGAAAATGACAAGGGCATTGCCAAAGCAGTGATTACTACCGGTGCCGACTCAGTAATATCGTCCCAGTTAATTTCAACCAGACCTGAAGTCATTAACACCGCAACGTAAAGCAATGCGCCAGCCGTCGCATAGGGTGGAATCATACCTGCAAGTGGCGATAAAAACAGGCATAACAAAAACAGAATACCAACAACGCATGCGGTCATTCCGGTTCGACCGCCTGCAGCGACTCCAGAAGTACTTTCAATATAACTAGTTGTGGTAGACGTACCTAGCGCAGCACCAGCAACGGTTGCTAGAGAATCCGACATAAGCGCCTTGTTCAGGTGTGGGATGCTGCCATCTTTCTTCATTAAACCTGCTCGATGCGCTACGGCGACCAAAGTACCGCTGGTGTCGAACAAATCAACAAACAAGAATGCAAACACTACGCTGAGCATGCCAATTTCTAATGCGGCTGAAATGTCCATTGCAAGAAAGGTTGGCGCTAAGCTAGGTGGTAGAGAAACTGGCACTACTAGCTCAGTTTTTCCGAGCAAAATACTGGCAATAGTCACCAGTAAAATAGCAATCATCACCGCGCCAGGAATCTTTCTACTCACCAATGCAATGGTAAGGAAGAAGCCAAGTGCAGCCAACATAGGTTCAACCGCAGTAAGGTCGCCAAGTCCAACTAAGGTCGCCGGATTATCAACCACAATGCCAGAATTTTTAAATGCAATCAGTGCTAAAAAGAAGCCAATGCCCGCTGAAATACCCATTCTTAATGGCAATGGAATGGCATTGATAATCCATTGTCGAATCTTGAATGCAGACAGCAAGACGAACAAAATACCTGAAACGAAAACTGCACCCAGTGCTGCTTCCCAGCTATAACCCAAATCCAATACAACGGTGTAGGTGAAAAAAGCATTAAGCCCCATTCCCGGTGCTTGTGCGATGGGGTAGTTGGCGTACAAGCCCATAATAAAACAGCCGATGGCGGCCGCGATACAGGTTGCAACAAATACTGCGCCACGGTCCATTCCTGCATCGGCTAGAATTGCCGGGTTAACAAAAATGATATAAGCCATGGTGAGGAAAGTGGTAAAGCCAGCAATAATCTCAGTTCGAGGATTGCTGCCGAGTTCTGAAAGTTTGAATAGTTTTTCAAGCATTTGTTACACAGGAGGTGACCATTCGGTGCGGGCAATATACCCAGCTGAGCCTGACAAGCAACTGAAATATGACTTTTAGATGAAATTATTATCTTTTACTTACTGAACAGGTACTCTCAGGAGGGTATTGATTGATTATTCAATGTGTTATCTATGGCGCAAGATTGTTGGAAAAGACTGAAGGCCAGTTAACGTGTCAGAACCCAAAATGTTCTGAGCACTTTAAAAGGCATCTAGTTTATGACAAAGGTATGGAAAACAGTTTTCAGGTCACCATTCCACATCATCACAGTGAAATGACTGAGCCAGGCGAGGATCGTATTGAGCGTTATCAGCAACATTTGAAAGTGATAATTGATCAGGGGATTTTGGATTACTCCAGGCTGGAGCCTGATAACACTGAAGTTATCGATGATGATCCAGCTATTGAAACTGATGGTTTTCTAACTGATGCCTTTATTGAGCTGTGCACGTTATGTAAAGGCAGCTGTTGTAGTGGCGCAGCCGATCATGCACACCTTAAAGCACAAACGATTAGTAACCTCATCATGCAACAACAAGATGGCGCGCTTACCAGGCAGCAAATATTCGATCTGTATCTTGAAAAAATCCCTGAGCTTTCAATTACTAATTCTTGCATCAACCACACCAATAAAGGTTGTGCCTTGCCCAGTGATTTACGATCAGCGGTTTGTAATAGTTATTTTTGTCAGGGCTGCAATCAATAGATGAATTAGATGATTTTTACCGGCATGGAGATTCGATCTTGGCGGTCCAACGAAATTTTACCGATGCCGGATGGGCCGAAGAACACCAGGGTGAGTCAATAGAAAAAATTATCTGGTTGAAACCATCTGAAAATCAGCGCAGTTAAAATGGCAAGTTTGCTTCAAACTCAATCCAGTTTTCAGTCAACGGGTGCTTCAGCTTTAATTTCCAGGCATGCAAACACAAACGTTCGCTCAATGCTTTTACAGAATCGGTTGCATAGAACGCGTCACCAAGAATAGGGTGGCCAAGTGCTTTCATATGTACCCTAAGTTGGTGTGAACGACCGGTAATGGGCTTAAGTAGTATTCTGTTAATCAGGTTTTGTTGTAGCTGAAAACTTTCCAGTTTTTGCCAGATAGTTTGCGAAGGCTTTCCATGCTCATAACAAACTTTCTGCAGTGGGCGATTGGGCCAATCACAGATTAAAGGTAAATCAACCAAACCATCGTCGGCCGATAACTCGCCAGCAATCAGTGCTTGGTAATATTTGGTTGGAACGCGATCTTGAAACTGTCGGTTGAGGTTTTTCTGACTAGCCGCATCTAGAGCAAAAATCATCACACCTGAAGTCGCGCAATCTAACCGATGTACTACCAGCACATCTAACCCGGCTTGTTGCAAGCGAGAGGTCACACTGTCTTTAAGTACTCGGCCCGGAACAGACAACACGCCAGCGGGTTTATCTATCACAACAATATGTTGATCTTGATAAAGCACATCGATACCTGCGATTGAATCTAGGCCGGTGTTTTCAGTTGAGGCGATTGAACAGTCAGGCAAAGCGAACTCCAAAATTAACAGCTGTAACAAACAGGCGAAGCAGGTTGCTCAAAACAAACTTCGGCAGCAATCTTAGCCAAGTCAGCCAGCCATGCAAGCGAGCGTATCAGGTTTTGTTGCAAGAGCAGGGTTCTGGCTGCTGTTGCGTTAGATGTCAATATTAGTCAATTTAACATAATACATATTATGCGAAATTGTATAGGTATGATTTCACGAGAAATAACAAGCTTGCAGATGTTTACAGTTGGTAAGTTAAAGCACATTCATGATCTTACCCAATGTCAGGCTTGCTGTTGGTCAAAAACATAGTTGATAATGTTTCGGTGTTAGCTCTGATTGTCGGCAATTGCTGGGTAAAATAACCAGGTTCATTTAACGATTAGACACTATGGCCCAAGAAGTTCATTCTCAGCTCAAGCAACGTACTGCTTATTTACTACTAGATGTTGCCGCCATGCTGATGGCCGCAGGTGCTCATACCCAGCGAGTTGAAAGAAACCTTCAGCGCACTGCTGTAGCTTTAGGTTTTAAGGTAGAAGCTTTTTTTTCTTTATCGGGCATCACCTTAAGCCTTCAAGATCCAGGTCACTTGCCAATAACCGTTTTCAAGAAAATCACCAGTTACGGTGTTCAGCTAAGTATTGTTTCTGCAATTAGTCGCTTGAGTTGGAATACTTCAGAAGCTAATGGAAAGCCGCTAGCTGAAATGCTGGATGAAATTGAGCTCGAGTTACAACGAATATCAGCGATTCCTCATTATCCGAAGTTGCTGGTGATTTTTATGATTGCAGTCGCTGGAATGGCATTTTGTCGGGTAGCTGGTGGCGATATGTTGTCGGTAGTACTTACCGGTATTGCCAGTGCCACCGGGTTTGTCTGTAGAAATCACTTATTAGGTAAGCAACATAATTTGGCGGTTGCCTGGGCATCTGCATCGTTTGTTGCCAGTTTGATTGCCGGTGCGGGTACTCAATTATTAGTCATGGCCGGGTTCTCACTTGCCCATTCAGAAATTGCCGTCGCAACCTCGGTGCTCTTTTTGGTTCCCGGTGTGCCGATGATCAATAGCATTACTGATTTAATGCATGGCCACATGAGCCTTGGTTTGGGGCGCGCAATGCAAGGCACCGTGATTTCTTTTTCAATTGCGCTGGGCATTATTTTCAGCCACGCCCTGCTCTCTGCTTTAGGAGCTTGATCAATGGATATGATTTTGATCGAAAAAATCTTCTGGGCCACTGCAGCTGCTTTAGGTTTTGCAACCTTATTTACCGTGCCGCGCAGAACACTTTGGGCGGTTGCTGTGCTGGCAGCATTGGGATATGGCATTCGCGGACTTGCGCTTGAGGCTGAGCTGAGTCTGGTGCTGGCAACATTGTTAGCGTCGTGTTCTATGGGCGTGGTTGCAATTCAGTTTGCCCATTGGGTGCATACGCCAACCACGGTATTTATGGCGCCGGCGGTTATTCCGATGGTGCCGGGAATATACGCCTATCGCTTTATGATGGGATTATTAGACATTAGCACCCAGCAAAATGTTAACCCTCAAATTGTCGCTGAAACTGCCAGCAATGGATTAGTGACCGTTTTTGTGGTGCTTTGTTTGGCTGTGGGAGTTTCTTTGCCTTCACTGCTTTTTAAGAATAAAAGCGTTAAGGAAATTAGGCTGTTGCGTCGGATTTATAAAGTGTGATTTACAGGATTTCTTGTTTGGTAAGCCAGCCTCTTGAATAGATTCAAGAGGCTGGGGATTTTATGGATTGAAAGTGATTCCAACGCTCTTAATACTGCACTTGTTGTTTTTGTTATTTATGAAGAAACTATCGTAAATAATGTTGTTTGTGTAGCCACAACTAACGGCAATAAGATTGCCTGCACCGAAAGTAATATCTTTAGGTAATCCGCAAGTTAGTGTTGGGGTTGCAGTTACTGAACAAGTAATGGTTTGTACTGTATTTAGGCACGTTCCAGAACATACATTGCTGTAAATTTTATTAGAATTATCTGCAGCGTTGAACTCTGAATCAGCAGACCAAAAAAGAGCTACTTGTTTTTCTGTATCTGAAGTAATGGTGATTGATGTTGCGAACGTATTCGCACCTACCAGTGGTGCAGTTAATGTATGTTCCAGAGTTAATGTCCCTCCACCACTGCCTCCTCCACTCCCCGTTTCACCAGCATCAAATCCTCCGCCGCCACAAGCTACTAATAATGAAAGAGAAGCTAGTGCTACTAATGTTTTTATTTTCATCGAGTGGAAATCCTTTTAGAAATCAGTCGCGCTTATGGTAGCAAATGATCAAATTATTGATAGGAAGCGGGCTATAAAAAACACCATTGCCAGACAATTAAAAATTGATTGAATTGACTGCTTGGTGCAATCAAGCTTTGATAGTTGCAAATAAACAAAGCTTGAGCCGTTATGAGCCTTTCTGCCGATAAAAATAATAACGCTGCGATAATAGATCAATTGATTACTGATCAGTTCGACCAAAGCCAGCCCCATATTTACTTAAACCATGCGGCTGTCGGTGTTTGGCCAAAAGTAACCGGTCAGGCAGTGGCTGCTTTTGCGACAGAAAATGTTGCCTACGGCGCAAAAAATTATCCCGAATGGGAAAAACAATCGCAGCAACTGAAACAAAATATTGCTCGGCTGATTCATGCGACGGCGGATGAAATCAGTCTAGTGAAAAGCACTAGCGAAGCTTTATCGTTTGTAGCCAGTGGAATTGATTGGCAGGTCGGCGACAAAATAATTATCAGCGACCAAGAATTTCCTTCCAACCGAATGCCGTGGCAAGTATTAAAAAGTCGGGGCGTTGAGTTAATTGAAGTGAGTTTGGCCGATCGGCCAGAAGAACATTTGATTAATGCTTTGGCCGATAGCCAAGTAAAACTGCTTTCGGTTAGCTCGGTTATGTATGCGACGGGTTTGCGGTTAGATCTGAAAAAACTGGGCAAAGCGTGTAAAGCGGCGGGTATTTTATTTTGTGTCGATGCCATTCAGTCGATTGGTTTACACCCGATGGACGTGCAGAAAATTCAAGCCGACTTTGTGATGGCTGACGGCCATAAATGGATGCTTGGCCCAGAAGGTATCGGTCTGTTTTATTGCCGAGCGGAATTAAGAAACCAACTGAAGTTAACTCAGTTTGGTTGGCATATGGCCGAAGATTTCGGCAATTATCAAGCCGAACAATGGCAGCCAGCTAGCAATGGTCGCCGCTTTGAATGTGGCAGCCCAAATACTTTGGGAATCCATGCGCTAAATGCCAGCTTAAAATTATTACTAGATATTGGCATTGCTAAAATAAGCCAACAGGCGATTGGCCATAGGAATTATTTGGCACAACAGTTAAAGCAGATCACTGAAGTGACGGTGCTGGAAAATACCGGTGCGCTATCGCAACACACAGCGATTGTGGTTTTTAAGCATCATCAAATTGACAGTCAATTGTTGTATCAGCAACTGATGAATGCCGGTGTGGTTTGTGCTTGTCGTGGCGGCGGCATAAGGCTAGCACCACATTTTTATCATTCGAGCGAAAAACTTGAGCAAGCAGTACAAATAATTAAAGCGGTGATTGATCAACTGAAGCGGGATTGAGTCAGAGCTCCGCTCTAAAGCTCAGCCTTAAATCCCAACCCCGCTGCTGTTTAAATCTATTTACTTAGCCGATTTGCTGAATAACCGGTAATAGTTTTCAGTGGTTTGTTTGGCAAAAGTTTCGAAGCTTTCACCGCGTAATTCAGCTAGAAATTCTGCAGTATTACGAACGAAAGCCGGCTCACAAGGTTTACCGCGGAATGGGATTGGCGCTAAATAAGGGGAGTCAGTTTCAACCAGAATTCGATCGGCCGGTACTTGCCTGGCGACATCGCGTAAACTTTCGGCGTTCTTGAAAGTAACAATGCCGGAAAAAGAAATATAAAAGCCTAGCGCTAACGCTTGCTCGGCCATTTCCCAACTTTCGGTGAAACAATGCAATACACCGCGAAGTTTACCTTTACCCGCTTCCTTCAATAGTCGAATCGTATCTTCTCGTGCTTCTCGAGTATGAACAATTAATGGTAAATCTAACTGAACTGCTGCGTGAATATGGGTGGTAAACCACTGCTGCATTTGTTGTTTGTGATCTTGGCTGTAGTAATAATCCAACCCCGATTCACCAATCGCAACCACTTTAGGATGCTGTGCCAGCTCAACGAGTTTTTCGACTGTCGGCGCTAGTTCATTCTGATTGGTTTCATCTTCATCTTGTAAAGGATGAACGCCGACCGAGGCGCTGACAAAGTCATAATCTTCAGCGATTTTTAGCACTTGAGGAAAAGTTTTCAGATCGATGCCAACGCATAAAATATGATCGACACCCTGCTCTTTGGCCGCATCAAGCGCCTTTTCCAGCGAGCCGTCATATTTATTTAGTTTTAATCGATCAAGATGGGCGTGAGAGTCAACCAACATGAAAAATATCCTGCACAAATAAAAATGCCATGGTGCCTATTGAGCACCATGGCATAAAAAAACGGGTTACTTGCTACATGGTGTGAGTCGGGCGATCTGACTCTAGCGCACCGGCTAAGTAAGTTTCAATTTTGTTGCGAGCGGAGCCATTATCTTGGGCGCTAAACTGAACACCGATACCTGCGGCACGGTTGCCTTGGGCACCGCGAGGGGTGATCCAGACAATTTTACCGGCGACCGGTAATTTTTCAGTTTCTTCCATTAAGTTCAGCAGCATAAATACTTCATCACCCAATTGGTATTGTTTTACCGTTGGAATGAACAAGCCACCATTTTGTACGAAAGGCATGTATGCGGCATATAGAACGGCCTTGTCCTTTATGGTTAGCGAGAGTATGCCGTGACGTGTTCCTGGCTTAGGCGCTGAATTGGCACTCATGTTTCCATCTCACAATTAGATTATTCCATTACCCACAGTCTATACGCTGAATGGGCGAGTTTGAAATTGTTTAGTCTGTGATGTGAACAGACTCTCTAGCGCAATTTGCAGATTAGGATTTTGCCCGCTTGCCAAGGCCGCTGACAACTGCAAGGTTTGCTCAAGTAGCATGTGCAGTGCTTTCGAGCTGACCATTGGCAATTGTTGGTAACTTTTTAGCAAATCTGGCTGTTGTAATCTGACTGTCGAAGCATTATTGGTCTGACTCAAGCGAATCAAATCTTGCAACCACTGGCTGATCAATAACAAAAGATGATCTGGTGATTCCGACTTCACTTGCTCAGCTAATGTAATCGGATTTAATTTTTGAAACAGTAACTGGTTCCACAATTCAAACAAATTATTTCTTTGCTGCAAAAAACCGTTGTTGATTCGATCCAATGCAACAAATGGCGCCTGATGACAGGAAGCTAAAACGGTAGCGGCCTGCTGCGGGTCAACTTGATGTGCTTGAGTCAGCCATTGGCAGCCTTGCTCAATTGACGGCGCATGAATATGTAGCTGTAAACAACGGCTGCGCACTGTTGCTGGTAAGCGCATCGGTTGTTGGGCAACCAACAAAAGACTGCAATCGCCATTAGGTTCTTCCAGCGTTTTAAGCAATGCGTTGGCCGAAGCAATATTCATCGCTTCTGCTGGCTGAATCAGTACGCTTTTGCCGCGGCCATAGCTGGAGGTTGAAGTGACAAAACCAATCAATTTTCGAATTTGATCAACTTTAATCAGCTTGCCGTCTGGCTCAATAATCACTAAATCGGGATGACTGCCTGCCTGAATCAAATGGCAACTTTTGCACTGGCCACAAGCAAAGCCATCAGGGCTCGGCGCGGCGCATAATTTTCCGGCAGATAAATGGTCCGCCAGTAATCGCTTGCCCAGTCCTTCAACGCCTTGCAATAAAATAGCGTGGTGCTGACGATCACTGCGTAATTGTCGCCATTGTTCGATTAACCAGGGAGGAAGTGCCGCCAGCGTCAAATTAAGTGCTCCTGGATCAAGCTTTCTAATGTTTTCGCTAGATCTATTTGTACATCAAGCAATGGCTGGTCAGCATTGACCGTTTGATAACGATTGGGTTCTTGCTGGGCCATTTTCAAATATCCTTCGCGAACCCGTTGGAAAAAATCAATTTTTTCCTGTTCAATGCGATCGGTCTCACCTCTGTCCCATGCACGCTGCATGCCCACTTCGGCTGGTGCATCAAGCAAAATGGTGGTGTCGGGCATTAAATCAGCATGGGTAATTTGTGCTAGCTGCTGCACCATTTGCAGATCCATTCCGCGGCCATAGCATTGATAAGCCATAGTGGCATCGGTAAATCGACTACAAATTACCCATTCACCGCGATCCAAAGCAGGCTTAATTCTTTCTGCTAGGTGCTGTGCACGTGAAGCAAAGAACAGCAACATTTCACATAACGGGCTGACTTTTTCATCGCGATGCACCAGCAGCAGCTGGCGAATTTCTTCAGCCAGAGGCGTGCCGCCAGGTTCGCGCGTTAAATGGCAGGTGATGCCGCGATCTTCCAACCATGCTTTAGCAAAATCGATGTTGGTTGTTTTACCAACGCCTTCAATACCTTCAAATGTAATAAATTTTCCGTGGCTCATTCGATCTTCTATCTGTAGTGAGAATTGGTAGCCATGCAATTGATCGTCATGCCGTCAGTTCTCTGGAATAAAATAATGACCAGCTGTTATTTCTTGAGCTGATATTTACGGACCGCACGATTATGCTGCTTAAGGTTATCGGAAAACTTGTGACCACCGTTACCGGTTGCGACAAAGAATAGCGATTTTCCTTCTGCCGGATGTAACACGGCATCAATCGCTTCGCGACCCGGCAGTGCGATAGGTGTTGGCGGCAAGCCTCGAATTACATAAGTGTTGTAATCGGTTCTTTGTCGTAAATGCTTTCGGGTGATATTGCCGTCGAAAGTATCGCCTAAACCATAAATAACCGTTGGGTCAGTTTCCAATCGCATCCGTTTTTGCATTCGGCGGGTAAACACCCCTGCAATTTCAGGGCGCTCAGAAGCTAAGCCGGTTTCTTTTTCAACAATCGAAGCCAGAATCAAAGCTTGGTAAGGCGTTTTAATCGGCAGATCTTCCTGACGCTTTGGCCAGACTTTATCCAAATATACCTGCATTGCATTATATGAGCGCTTTAAAATATCTAAGTCGCTATCACCAACTGACAACAAATAAGTATCAGGCAAGAACAAACCTTCCGGATGGCGGTCACCCTGCCCCAGTTTTTCCATGATTTGCTGATTAGATAACCCTTTGAGGGTCACTTTGATTCTGGAATGACTTTGTACTGCTCGCAACATTTGGCGAAAGCTCCAGCCTTCGACCAGCGTAATGGGGTACTGAATGACATCGCCCTTCACCAGTTTTTGTAAGAATTGCTCAGGTGTAATACCAAATGGCAATAAATAGCTACCGGCTTTAATTGAATGACTGTTGCCTTGTAGTTTTGCCAGTAGCTTTAGATAAAGGGCTTTTTCGATCCAACCTTTTTGCTGTAGGTCTTGGGCAACTCGACTGAGATTACTTCCATTGCTAACCGTTAGCTCAACCGAGCGCATTGGAAAATTCAGCGGTGTATTTTTGAATAAATTAAATTCTTGCCACATCCAGCCAAAAGCTAAGCTGATAAATAGTAATGAAATAGCAGCAATTTTTACAATCAGGTTTTTTTTCAAGGTTAAACTCTTTCTCTGGGCCAGATATGGCTATTTATGGTCCATCAGTTTGTGCTGCAAGTGCTGATATTCAGTGCCGGTGCCTAATGCTTGATCATTGAGGCTTTCCAGTTTTCGAATACCTTGAGCGGCATTGCAAACAATCACTTCGTCGGCAGAAAAAAGCTGCTCTGGCAAAGCGCATATCAGGTTTAATTGCTGGTCTAATTGGTTAATTAACCATTCTCGGGCAACACCGTGTACGCCGCAGCTTGTTAATTCCGGAGTAAACCATTTCTGGCCTTTACGCCAAAAAAGATTGCTGCTGAGCCCTTCAACCAAATAGCCCTGTTGGTCGAGCATAATCGCTTCTTTACCTACCGGCGTGTGGGCGCTAGCCATTACCTGGTCCAGCCGATTGAGGTGCTTGATACCGGCCAGTGCCGGTTGAGATGACAAACGATAGTCAGATAACCAGCCCGCAATCGACTGCTGTTTTAGCGGTTGCGCGGCAAACCATTGAATGAGCAATTCAGGCGTGGCTTGTAAATCTGGTTGGTAGCCTCTTTGGGTCATGCCGCGGCTAACGGTGATTCGTAAAATTGCTTGCTCGGCTAATTCAGGTTGAATGTGTTCTAGCTGGCGAATAATTTCAGCAGCATCTGGCGCTGTAATTTTTAATGCTCGGCAATCACGCTGCAAGCGCTGAATATGTTGTGCGAGCAGTATAAAGCGATTGTTTTGATACCTCAGGGTGGTAAAACAGCCATCGCCAAAACAAAAGGCGCGTGTTAATGGCGGTGTTTCAATCCGCTGGCCGTTATATAACGCAGTTGCAGATTTGGAGTTCAAGAGATTTGTCATCTTTGCTAGTTATCTATTTGTTTTTACTTGCTTCATATACCCAAGCCATTTCAAGATGTGCGTTCAGGATCTCTGAGCGAATCATGATCAAGGCAGCTCTTTTTAGTAATGGTTGTTCCCTTAAAAAGAGAGGTAACAATGAGCAGGGTTTGCTCAGAGATCCCCAAAGGGCTGGTTTAGAAACGTTTTATACTTCGTTGTTGATTTTGAAAAGAGAACGACCATTAACTTCAATCAACGTCTCGCCTAAAGACGTTTCTAATTCCAGCTGAATCCTGCACCTTAAAGTGGTTTGGGTATAACAAAACGGGGCTGCAAAAAGCAGCCCCGTTTAGACTTTTCAGTCAGGCACTAATTACTGGTTAGCCAGTACATAGTCGGTAGCCTGCTGAACAGTAGTGATCTTCTCTGCGTCTTCGTCAGGAATCTCAGTTTCGAATTCTTCTTCCAGAGCCATTACCAGCTCAACAGTATCTAGGGAGTCAGCGCCTAGATCGTCAACGAAGGAAGCTTCGTTTTTAGCATCTTCTTCCTTACAACCCAGCTGCTCGACAACGATTTTTTTTACGCGCTCTTCGATAGTACTCATTAATCTTTTCCTCTAGTAGATCGCAGCTGAGAGCTGCGATGCTATTTTATTGAAACAATTTAAAGTTGCAAGCGGTCTATTGTAAATCTAACTCACAACATGACGGGATTAACCCATGTAGAGACCACCGTTAACTGCAATGGTCTCGCCAGTGATGTAACCGGCATTTT